>JAUIJO010000009.1 GCA_030431185.1 Gammaproteobacteria bacterium
CGACGCCCTCCGGACCGCGCTGGAATCGCGCATCGCCGAATGGGTGTTCCGGCCCGCCCCCCGCGAGGGCGGTCCCGCCGACTCCACCCGCAGTTATCTTCGCATCGCCGTGGCCACCGACGGCCCCGTGAACGACAGGCTTCGCATCCTGTCCGCCACCACCGGCCCGGCCTTCGAGACGCTCAGCCAGCCGACCTATCCCACCAGCGAACTGCGACGCGGCGAAGGCGGCGTGGTGGTGTTGCAGGTGGACGTGGGTGCGGATGGGGCGGTCACGGCCGTCGACTTCCACGGCGACAAGCAACGCGCCACCCGTTCGATGGCCAATGCCGCGCGCGAGGCGGCCTGGCAGTGGCGCTTCACCCCCGAGCAGGTCGACGGCGCCCCGATCGCCAGCACCGTGCTGGTGCCGGTGTGCTTCATGGCCGAACACCCCGGGTCGTCGAGCTGCGACTGGCAGGGACCGGATGCACGCCACCTCAGCCGGCTCGCCATCGTCACGCTCGATCCCGCGGCCCGGGTGGACACGCAGGCCGGACAACTGGCGGGCTTCTAGTTCCGCGAGGCCCCGGTGCGGCGTGGTCCCGCGCTCATGCCACGCCGCCGCCGGCCCGTGGCGCGCGACTGGCCGCGGCGGTGAACAATACGTCCGTCGAGGAATTGAGCGCGGTTTCCGCTGAATCCTGCACCACGCCGACGATGAAGCCGATGGCGACGACCTGCATGGCGACGTCGTTGGATATGCCGAACATGCCGCAGGCCAGCGGCACCAGCAGCAGCGACCCGCCCGCAACGCCCGATGCCCCGCATGCGGCCACCGCGGCGACCACGCTGAGCAACAGCGCGGTGGGCAGGTCGGGCTCGATCCCCAGCGTATGCACCGCGGCCAGGGTCAGCACGGTGATGGTGATCGCGGCGCCCGCCATGTTGATGGTCGCGCCGAGCGGGATCGAGACCGAGTAGGTGTCTTCGGGCAGGTCCAGTCGGCGGCACAGGTCCAGGTTGACGGGGATGTTGGCTGCCGAGCTGCGGGTGAAGAACGCCGTGATGCCGCTCTCCCTGAGGCAGGTGAACACCAGCGGATACGGATTGCGCCGGGTGACGAAGAACACCAGCAGCGGGTTCGCCACCAGGGCGACGAACAGCATGCTGCCGACCAGCACGCCCAGCAGGCGCATGTAGTCCAGCAGCGCGCCCAGCCCGGACTCGACCAGCGTCGCCGCCACCAGGCCGAGGATGCCCAGCGGCGCGAAGCGGATGACGATCCGCACGATGAACGTGACCGCGCCGGCCAGGTCGTCGACCACGCGACGCGTGGTCTCGCCCGCGCTCCTGAGTGCGATGCCCAGGCCGACCGCCCAGGCCAGGATGCCGATGAAATTGCCTTCCAGCAGGGCGTGCACCGGGTTGTCGACGATCTTCATCAACAGGTCGCGCAGGACCTCGACGATGCCCGCCGGCGGTGCCACCTCGACGTCGGCGGTCACCAGCTCCAGGGTCGAGGGGAAGGTGAAGCTCGCGGCGACCGCGACCATTGCCGCCAGGAGGGTACCCACCAGGTACAGCGCCAGGATCGGCCGTATGTGGGTCGATTGCCCGCGCTTGTGGTTGGCGATGGCCGCCGTGACCAGTACCAGCACCAGTACCGGCGCCACGGCCTTCAACGCCGAGACGAACACGCTGCCGAGCAGCCCGCTGGCACGCGCGGCGTCGGGCCAGGCCCAGGCCAGCAGCACGCCGACCACCAGGCCGGCCACGATCTGGACGACGAGGCTGGTGTTGAACAGGAACGCCAGCCAGCGCGGGCCGGCGGGACGGTCGTTGTCAGGAGTCATGCGCGTTGTTCCTCGGCATCCGGGGCCCGGGCGAAGCGCCCAAGATACGGAGGTCGGCGACGCCGTGCCAGTCGCCCGCGTTCCCGCCCGACGGGCAGCGGGGCATACTGGCGCCATGGTTCCGGATCGAATCGCCCGCTGGGCCTCCGCCCTGCCCGACGCCGTCACGTCGGCCTTCTTCCTGTCGGTCTGGATCGCGCCGACCTGGCTGGGGGCCTCGGCCATCCGCACCGGCATGCTGATGATGCTGGTGGAGTTCATCCTCCTCCATGCCTCCGCCATGCTGGGGTCCATGCTGATGGAGTCGGAGCAGGACCCCGGCCTGCGCCGGAGCCGGCTGCGGGCGATCGCGGCGCTGGGCGGGTTCTACTTGCTGTTCGTCGCGGCATGGTCCTACCAGTTCCACGCCTGGTGGCCCTTGCTGGCGTTCGGCTGGCTGTTGCTGGGCAAGGCCTGGCAGGCCTTCCAGCCCCTCCCGGGCGAGGCGCGGCGCCAGCGCTTGCAATCGGACTGGGCGATCGGGGTCATGGCCTACCTGGCCGGCGCATTCCTCACGGTGTTCATGCCCGTGCCCCGGCTGGGCATGAACCGTGCCGTGGTGGCCGACGCCGGGCTTCCGGGTGGCGGCCTGTGGGTCAGCCAACCGCAGACCGTGATCGCGTTCGGGGCGTTCTACTTCGCCGTGCTCGCCCTCACCAAGGCGCGCGGTACGCTCCTGAAGCATGCCCGGGGGGCGGTCCAGTGAGGCCCTGCCCCCTTCATGGAGTCCCGACATGCACATGACCCCGTCCCCACGGCGTCCCCCCTCGCGACGGCCGTCTGCATGGCGGGCCGCCCTCGTCATCGTTTGCCTGGTGTTGTCGGCCTGCGCGAGCCTGCCGCACCGCGACCCCCTCAACGTGGACGTCGCGGGCGTGGAATCCCTGCCCGGCGAGGGCATGGAACTCCGCCTCGCGATCCGATTGCGCATCCAGAATCCGAACGCGGACGCGGTCGAATTCACTGGCGCGGCACTGGCGCTGGCGCTCAACGGCCGCACCCTCGCCACCGGGGTCAACGACCAGCCCGGCACCGTGCCGGCCTATGGCGAACGCGTGGTCACCGTGCCCGTGACGATCTCCGCGTTGAAGGTGGTCCAGCAGCTGGTCGGACTGGCCAACGCACCGCCGGAAGGGGGTATGCGCTATCGCGTGGAGGGCAAGCTGGAAGGCGGATGGTTCGGCACCCGGCGCTTCGACAACGAAGTCGAGTTCCAGCTGCCCGGAGGTATCGAAGGCGCGGGACGGCCCTAGGCCACGCGTCCACCGCCGCTCCATGGCCCCCGGCGCGGGCGCCTCAGAACGCTTTCCCGCCGCGACCGGGCACGGGTTTGATCCCACCCGACCGGCCTGCGTGGGCCAGCAGCGAGTAGACCTCCATCACGGTGTCCATCAGGTCGCCGCCGGTCGAATGCACCGCGGCGTCGGCATGTGCGGCCAGCCGGCGCAGCCGGTCGCGCCGGCGGACGAGGCGCTCGATCGCCAGGAGCTCGTCCTCCATGATCCGTCGCACGTCCCGGATGTCCAGGTCGCCGGGCAGCACGTCGGGGAACACCTCCAGTGCGTCCAGCACCTGTTCGCAGAACCTGACCGAAGGCGTCCCCAGCCAGGCACGGCGCTCCTCCGCGGGGGCTCTGCCGTCCCACGGGGAAAGTCGCTTCAGCTCCGTCTCCATGGCGTCCATTGCCGTGTCCAGCCGGGCGAGACGGTTCGGATCGGGTAACACGGACCGCTGGGTCATCCGGATCTCCATATCGAGCTACGCGACCGTCGACCGACGGCCGGGGGTGGCGCCGGCGGACCATGCACGGTGCGCGTCCGTGCTGGACTCAACCCGTACGGTGGACCCGTCCTGTCAGGCACCCGATATCAGTCAACGGGAAACACGGCGGGAACCGGCGCATGCCTTGTCGCGCCGCCAGCGGGCCGCCGCTTCCTGGATCGATGAGACTAGTCCTGGATGGATGACACTAGATCGAGGAGACCGCCCGGCCTCCCCGGCCCTCGAGCAACGCCGCCGCACGGGCGCGTTCCTCCGCGCTGCGCGCATGCACCACGACCGCGGACCGTCCCTTCCTGAGCGCGGCCTTGACGGTGTGCACGTAGCGATCGTGGTCGGGGCGCAGGCTGATGAGCCCGCCGACCAGCAAGCCGCCGATGCCACCGAAGAACAGAAGTGCGCCCAACGACAACCAGGACGACTGCGTGATCATCGGGATATCGATGAAATGCAGGACCAGCCAGGCCACGACCCCGGCCACCAGGCCGGCGGCGCCCATGGTCACGTGCGACCGGACCATCGTCGCCTTGATGCCCTGTATCTCGGGTTCGAGTTTGCGATCGGCGGCGGGATCGCCGGGTCTGATCACGCAGACCTGCGCATCGGGCAGGGCGAGCGCATCCTGCACCGCCTGGCGGGCTTCGTCGGCAAGCGATGCTTCGTTGAAAATGGCCGCGAGCTTGGTGTCGAAGACCTCGCCGCTGACCGGGCTGGAAGTCGTCATGGTCGACTCCTGACGGAAGGTCGAGGCCAGCATCCCGCGACATGCATCGCAGCGGCGTGAATTGAAGCGACCGGTGGCGCCGATCGTTGCCGCGTGTTCATGCGGCAACGATCGGCGACGCGAGGTTCAGCGCGTCCGGACGTAGCGCACCTGGTTGTGGTGGTCGCCGACCTGCGAGGTCACGAAGCCATCGTGGCTCTGGTTGATGGTGAACACCTCGCTGCCGACATGCAGCTGCCCGCCATTGATCCAGCCGTTGAGGGTCTGCCCGTCGGCCAGCGCGGTGACCCTGCCGTCGCTCTGCACGGTCATCCGCACGTTGACGTCATAGACGGGGTTGTAGCCGTTGAAAGTGCCCACCATCCAGGACGGCACGTAGGACGCATGGCGTGCGCCCTGGTAGTCCGGGTCACGGTATCTCTGATCGTCCTTGTTCGCGTTGTGGGCCATCGCGCCCAGGATCGCCGCGCCCAACAGCACCCCGGCCGCGACCTTGGCATCGTGGTTGCTGTTCCGGTCGTCGTGGTGGCTGCTCCTGCTGTCGTGGTCGCGACTTCCGCTGGAGCTGCCATAGCGGCTGCTGCCATAGGTGTGGACCTCGAACTCGGCCCGGCATCCGTCGTCGACCCAGACCTCCCGGCGGTCGTAGTCCCAGTCGCGGCCCTTGACGCAGCCGGAATTGGACAGGCGCCGCTCCAGGGTCACGTAGCCGGCCTGCTCGAGCGGACACGTCCGGTAGCGGTTGTCGCGACTCTCGCAGGTCACCCGGTAATCGGCCAGGGCACCGGTCGAGAAGGCGGCCAGTGCAAGTCCGGCGGCGAGGACAGTGGAGGTACGGAAGGGCGAAGCGGCTATCTGGCGTTTCATCATTGGACTCCTCGTGTCGAAACCTTCAAGACGGGAAACGCGACGGGGCTGCCCCCTGTTCCGTGTTGTTTTACCGGCTCAGGACCGGGCTCAGGATCGGTGGTGTCGCGGTCACGGGCCATGCAGTCGCGTCAGAACTCACTGACCCGCTCCTTTTCCAGGACCCAACCGGCTTCGCCGGGACTCAGGCGATAGACGACCTGGCGGGTCCTGCCGGTCGGCTGGCCGTCCTTGCCCACCAGCGGGAAGCGGCGAACGAGGCGGTTCTCGACCACGGCGATGTCGTCGCCTCCCTTGTAGCCGTCGGCCGCCTCCGCGTCTTCGGCGAGCGGGGGCAGGTAGATATCGCTCAGGCTCTTGCGTTTGTTCGCCGCGAAGGCCACCAGGCCGGCGGGCCCGCCGTCGCTGGACGGGGCAACGAACACGTAGATCTCGGGCGAACCATCGGCGTCGAGATCGGCCAGCTCCGCGTCCTTCACCTGTCCGTCGATGGCGCGCGTCATCGGGTCATTGCTGGCCTCGAGCCCGCTCGGGGTGATGGTGACCTGGCCATCACCCGCCTGCACGCGGAAACCGATGCCCTGCAGCTCGAGCGTCTTGTCGAAGCGCGTCCCCTGCATGGGCGTTTCGACGGGCGGAAGCTGCGCATCGACGGCGGGCGTCGGGCGGGCGGGCGCATCACCGGCCGCGGTCCCGGCGCCGTCGCCGTCAGGCGTGGGATTGCAGGCAGCCAGCGCCGCGCAGACGGCCAGCATGGAAATCGCATGCTTCATGTCGCCACCTCTCCTCTTGGGCATCCCCTTGCGCCGGCGAGAGTGCTCGGAGCGGCGGATGCGCCTTGGACCCGGCCCAACGATACCACCCCACCGGACCGGTGGCGCTGGAGCGGCCGCCCACGGCACACGCATTCCCTCCACGCGGCGGATGGCAGGATGAGGGCCCCTTCGTTGCCCGAGACGTCCATGCCCGACCTGGAGATCAGCTTCCAGCCCGCGTTCGAACGCCTGCAGACCGAGCTCACCTCGCTGGTCTCGGCGGCGCCGGTGTTCGTCCTCGCGATCGCGGTCGTGCTGCTCGCATGGCTGCTGGGGCGCTGGTTGTCGCGGCGCGCGTTCCTCGACCGGGTCGGCCGATACAACCCCTTCATGCAGGAACTCGCCCGCACGAGCGTGCGTTGGCTGGTGTTGGCCGGGGGCGTGCTCGTGGCCCTGGAGATCCTGGATGCCACCGCCCTGGCGGGCGCCATCCTCGGCACGGCCGGCGTGCTGGGCGTGGCCCTGGGCTTCGCGTTCAAGGACATCCTCGAGAACTACCTGGCCGGGATCCTGATGAGCATCCGGCAACCCTTCTCGCCGCGCGACCATGTCGTCATCGACGGCAACGAAGGCATCGTCGCGTCGATGACCTCGCGCGCGACGATCCTGGTGACGCTGGACGGCAACCACCTGCGCCTGCCCAACGCGCTGGTGTTCCGCAGCGTCACGCTCAACTACACGCGCAATCCCAGCCGGCGCTTCGAATTCGATGTCGGGATCGGCGTCAACGAAGACCTGTTGCGGGCGCAACGGATCGGGATCGAGGCGATCGCGGCGCTCGAAGGCGTCATGGCGACGCCGCCGCCCCGCGCGTTCATCGCGTCCCTGGGCGACTCGAACGTGCAGGTCAGGTTCCTGGGCTGGGTCGACCAGCGCAGCCACGACTTCGCGGCCGTCAAGAGCGAGGCCATCCGCCTGTCGAAGACCGCGCTGGAAGCGGCCGGCATGGACATGCCGGAGCCGATCTACCGGGTGCAGCTGCACGAAGCACAGGCCGCGTCGCCGACGCCAGTGGAGCACGTACCCGTCGCATCCGGTGCGGCGGACACGCGCGCGCGGGACGACATCGGCGAGCGTATCGACGAAGAGCGGGCACGCGACCCGGCCGCGCACGGTCGCGACCTGCTCGACGAAGAGGCTCCCAGGGAATAGGCCCGCCGGCGCAGGACCGCGAAGCATGAACGGGCGGCCGCCTGCGTCCGGGCTTCCGCACCCCGCCAGGGCGTGTCCGGCATCGCACGAATGCTGCGTTGGATTGACTGACCCGGCCTGACAGGAACGTCATCGCCCGGTCGAAGTACCCGGCCACGAAAAGGACGTCGATCATGCCACTCGCATTGCCCTCCCCCGTTTCCCGCTGCGCGGCGTCCCCCGTGGACCCCGCGGCGTGGACGTGCGCGTGGGTCGACGGACTCCAGGGGCCGGTATCCCCCAAGGATGCAATCACGCATCGGTAGTCAAGGAGTCAACGTCATGGAAGCACGCATCAACAATCGTTCCACCTCCCGTTCCATCCCGGGCCCTCGCCGCGGTGTGTCGGTCCTGCTGGCCTTCGCGCTGGTCGCGGTGGCCCCCTCGGCACTGGCCGCGGAGAAGCTGGTCCGCATGCCGGAAGGCGACGTGGTGCAGATGGAGGCGCCGCGCGGCGCCCAGCAGACACTCGCGGGCGCCCTGGGGCGTTCCCATCCGTTCGCCACCGCCGAGCAACGTGCCGCCGTCGCCCCGCTGCCCTGGCTCGAGGACGTCCCGGCGGCAAAGGCGGCCAGGGACACGGGCCGGCCTGCTCCGGAAGTGCGCGCCCCGGCAGGCGCCGCGCGCGGCGGCGCCGCGCCCTCCTTCGCCGAATACCTCGCACGCGGCGACTTCCCCGAAGCCTGGCGCAGCATGGAGCGCATGGACGGCCGGCCCGAAGCGATGGACGACGGCGTCGTGGGTCCGCAGGATGGCGCGCACTACGGATACACCCGCTATCCGGGCAACCTCTACACCTCGCAGTGGAAGGCCGCGCCCTGGAACAAGATCGGCAAGCTGTACTTCACCACGCCCAGCGGGGGCAGCTCGTACTGCACGGCCAACGTGGCCAGCGGCAATTCGGTGCTCGTCACCGCCGCGCACTGCGTCTATACGCGCGGCCAGGGTTTCAACTCGAACTTCGTGTTCGTCCCCGCGGACCGCTACGGCGTGGCGCCGTATGGCAAGTACGGCTGGCAGTCGGCCACCGTGCTCAACAACTGGATCAACGACGGCGGCCGGCGCTGGGACGTGGCGGTGATCAAGCTGGCCGGCGAACAGTCCAGCGGCCGGCCCGTCACCGACTACGTCGGTTGGCTGGGCCGTTCCTGGAACCAGCCGTACGTGCAGTACACCTACTCCCATGGTTATGCGAGCAACATCAGCACCCAGTACACCAGCATCTGCCGGGGCTATACCTATTCCTCGGGCAACGAGGGCACCGACGTGCTGGTGCAGGGCTGCGACATGACCTACGGCAGCAGCGGCGGTGGCTGGTTGCGCAACTACACCCCGAATTCGCATTCGGGCAACCACGTGAACGCCGTGGTCAGCGGACCGCACATCGGCGACTTCGGCCAGAGCTACGTGGGGCCGCGCTTCAGCAGCAGCAACATCGTCCCGCTGTGCAACGCCATCGGTTGCTGAGTCCCTGACGGGACCCGTGGTATCGGGATGCGCGGGTCGCGAGGCCCGCGCATCCCTGCGGCGCCGGCGTCCAGTAGCGTGGACCGGCGCCCGCTGCGGTCCGTGGGCGCCTTCATCCCCGCGCCCATCCGGACGCCGTATGCTAGGGGCCTACCCAGCAGAGATCTCCGCGATGAATGCACCGACCAAACGCATGTTGATGGCCACCCTCGCCGGGCTCGCGTTCACCTCGACGGCACTGGCGGCGCTCAAGCCGGGCGCCGAGGCCCCGGAGTTCTCGGCCCCCGCTTACCTGGCCGGCGAAGCCTTTTCCTTCGACCTGTCCGAAGCGCTCGGCAAGGGACCCGTGGTGGTCTACTTCTTCCCGGCTGCCAACACGCCCGGCTGCAATGTCGAAGCCCATCTGTTTTCCGAGGCCATCGACGAGTTCAAGGCCCACAAGGCAACGGTGATCGGCGTGACCGCCGGCAATGTCGACGAGCTGCAGGCCTTTTCCAGCAATACCGAGACCTGCGGCGGCAAGTTCGCGGTCGCCGCCGACGAAGGGGCGAAGATCGCCGCCGAGTACGATGCGACGCTGTCGATGAAGCCGGAGTGGTCGAGCCGGACGTCCTACGTGATCTCCACCGACGGCAAGATCGCGCATGCCTATTCGGACATGAGCCCGAACAAGCACGTTCGGGAAACGCTGGACGCGGTGATCGCGCTGGACAAATAAGCGCGAGGCGCGGTTCGCGCGGCGCGGAGAAGCGGCGCCTGGAGCCCGCCATTGGAAAGATGCGCGCCGCATGCCCGGTGCGCGCGCCGCCCCTGGACAGGCAGAGCGGGTCGCACGCGATGAACCGTCGCGGGCGGGATCGCGCGCGGGCTCATCCATGCGGACCTGCCATGGACGCTCCCTGCCCACCGCGGGCCGGTCCCTGACGGCGGGGTGTTACCATCGGTCGAACGCTACAGGCTCTTCCCGCCAGCCCCCCGCGACGCGCCCAGTGTCGCCGGCCGCTTCCTCCCACGTGTCATCGCCCCTGCGGGCGACACTTCCAAGGAAGCGCCGTGCCCGGCTACTCCACCCGAACCCTCCTCGTCCATGTGGGCGGCCAGCCGTTCCGCCTGCGCGTCCTGAGTGACCTGCAGCAATTCTCCGACCCTGACGGCCACGGCGAGCGCCTGGGCATTTCCTCGGCGCAATGGAGCCTGTTCGGCCAGTTGTGGCCTGCCGGCCGCCTGCTCGCACAGGCCATGAGCACGGTGGACATCGAGGGCAAGCGCATCCTGGAGGTCGGTTGCGGCATCGGCCTGGCCAGCCTGGTGCTGCAGCATCGCGGCGCCCGTATCGTGGCCTCCGACATCCATCCGCTGGCGGAACCCTTCCTCGCCTACAACTCCGCCCTGAACGCCCTGGCGTCGGTGCACTACCGGCAGATGATCTGGGACATGCCGCTGGAATCGCTGGGGCATTTCGACATGATCATCGCCAGCGACGTCCTGTACGAACGCGCGCATGCCGCGCTCCTGGCCGGCGTCGTGGAACGGCATGCCTACCCCGATGCCGAGGTCGTGGTCAGCGACCCCGGCCGGGGCAACAGCGGTCCGTTCTCGCGACTGCTGGCCGCGCAGGGGTTCACGGTGAGCGAATCGCGTTGCGTGCTCGACGGCGACGAACGGGCGACGCCGCACGGGCGACTGCTCCACTACCATCGGGGCGCCGCCTTCGCGCCCGCGGTGCCGTCATGAACGACAAGGACGAGCACCGGGCCGACTGCGCGCACTGCGACGCGGTGTGCTGCCGCCTGACCGTCGTGCTCGACGCGGCGGATCGCATCGCGGAGCACCTGACGACGCATACCCCCGCGGGCCTGCACGTGATGGCCCGCGACGCCGAAGGCTGGTGCGTGGCCGTGGATGGTGCCAGTGGAGGCTGTTCGATCTACGAGGGTCGGCCGACCGTGTGCCGGCGGTTCGTGATGGACGGCCCGTACTGTCGCGACATCCGCGCGGATTACCGGGACAGGCGTCGCAGGGGCATCCCGCTGGTGGTCTATACCTGACGGCACGTGCCGCGAGTCGAGCGGGGTCGTCACCAACATGTACCGATGGGAAACGGTCGAGGCCCTGATTCGGGAATCGCATGCCGGAACGGACGCGGGCTTCACGAGGCATGCCCTAACAAGAAGGGACGGGCACGCATGTGTCGCGCCCCTCCCCCAACGACCCAACGACGAGGCTGCAATGGCGACCCCCAAGGAACTCGAACAGAAGCTCTGGAAAGCCCTCAAGTCCGATCGCACGCTGATGCTCGGTGTCGACGGCGTGGAAGACGGGCACTCCCGTCCCATGACCGCGCTCACCGAACACGACGAAGGCGGGCCGATCTGGTTCTTCACCGGCAGGCCGAACGCGGTGGTGCAGCACCTGTCGCAGGGGCGACGGGCGATCGCCGCGTTCGCGTCCAAGGACCACGAGCTGTTCGCGAGCATCCAGGGCAGCCTGGTCATCGACAACGACCGCGGGGTCATCGACCGCTTGTGGAATCCCTTCATCGCCGCGTGGTTCGAAGGCAAGGACGATCCCAACCTGACCCTGCTCCGCTTCGATGCCGACCACGCGGAGATCTGGCTCAACGAATCGAACTTCCTGGCCGGCGTGAAGATGCTCCTCGGCGTGGATCCGAAGAAGGACTACAAGGACAAGGTCGCCGACGTCGACCTCGACTGATCCTGCAATGGTCCGCTGCCCGCGGTGCCCCTCGCATGCGTCCACCCCGGGGTTGGACGCATGCCTGCATCCTCCGTCCAGCGCCCCTCAGGGCATCACGTCGGGCTGCGCTTCGTACCAGCGACGGGAGCGCACCAGGTGGAACTCGCGCTTTCCGTTGTCGAGCGCGATCGCGCAGTCCAGTACGCCCCACTTGGCGTACAGGCTGCCGCTGCGCTGCTGCCCATGGAGTTTCATCCGCGCCCTGAGTTCGTAGCGTCCGTTGTCCGCATGCAGGCGGTCGAACACCAGCGACTCCCCCTTCCATGCCATCCGCCCGGTCACCTGGGCCTGGCCCGAGCCCGCCAGGTGCGATATCCAGCGCGGATAGTCGCGCCGGCGCGAATACAGCGAGAGCAGGAAGCCGACGTCGCGCATGGCGATGCGGGCGTGGCCGGAGACATCCATCGGCCGGTCCCAGTCCACCCGTGCATCGTCGAACGCGATCCGGGTCCACCATCCGCGGATCGTGTCGCCCGAGGGTTCGGTGTAGTCGACATTCGACAGGTGCAGGGTCGAGCCGTCGAGGTCGAACGTGTGCTCGAGCAGGTTCCCGCGCGCCAGCCGCGCATCCAGGTCGACGTCGCCGCTGAGTGCGAGGTCGGCCATGCGCAGGCGCGCACGCTGTCCCCTGATCCGCAGGCTGCCGCCGTGGATGCTGCCGTCGCCCGCGATCCGAAGGTCGCCGCCGACCGTGCCCGAGCCGCCCTCGAAGCGCAGCTGGCGGCCGGGGAGGAAGCGGTTGTAGGCCGTCAGGTCGGGCACGTGAGCGTCGCTGAAACGCACCCGGGCCGTCCCGTGGTCGCGGGCCTGCTGAAGCGCGCCCGTGGCGCCCGCCGAGCGCAGGCCTCCGATCGGCGCATCGGACTCGACGTCCAGCAGCAGGTCGCGGCCCTCCACGTAGGCGCGATCCCGCGCGTCGGCGTCCGCGATCCGGAACCGCGCCATCCGTAGCGACGCGCGGGGCAACAGGGCGCCGTCCGGGCCGCTCGCGAGCGTCGCCTCGAGCCGGGCCACGCCCTCGATGCGGTTACCCATCACCGTGGCGCTTGCCGTCACTCTGGGCACCTCCACGCGGCTGTCGGGCGAGAGCCGGCCGTCGACGACGGCCACGTCGACATCGACCCGCCCCTCCCCTTCGATGGCGAGCCAGGCAGCCCGTGGCAGGAAAGCCTGGAGCCAAACCAGCGAAGGAAACTGCCAGCGTCCGCGCGCATGCCCGGAGGTGCGCTCCACCAGTGCTTCGACGCCTTCAAGCGGAAGCGCGCGACCCTTGGCCACGAGGTCGGCGTCAAGCGTCACCTCCACGCTTTCGTCGACGGCCGCAGGCGCGCCGGAGGTCGCCGGCGACGCGGTGCGCGCGGTCAAGTGGAGGTCCTCGTCGACCGCCACGTCGACTTCAAGCCGGTTCCGGTGCGACAGGCCGTTGAAGTCGAGGCTATGGACGGGAACGCTGACCCGCGCCTCGCCACCGGGATCGAGTTGTCCCCGGGTCCAGCCGATGTCGACCGCCACTTCGCCCTGGCCTGGCACGGTCGAGACCTTGATCCCGGTGGGCGCGGACTGTGCGAGCACCTCCACGCCCGGTGCCCGCCCCTCGAGCCTCAGGTGCGCATTGCTCAATCGCATCGCCTGCACGCCAGCCGCCTCCGCACGCGTATGGCGGGCCAATGCGAACGTCGCGTCCAGTTCGCCGGCGGTCAGCACCTCGGTGTCGCCCCAGCGCAAGCGTGCACCGCTGAAGGTCGCGCGCGATGGCATGATCTCCAGCGGCCCTCCGCGCAACTGCTTGGAGAACCCCGCCTCCGCCGAGCCCTGTCCCGCAAGCACGAGGCGGCCCAGGCGCGCCGAACGCAGGCTGCCGGTGCTGGCACGGTCGAACTGGAGCGTCCAACCACCTTCGCGGGGTGCGGGTCGCGGCATCGCCTCGGCAAGCGGATCCACCTGCACGTCCACGCCGTCGGCGACGATCCAGGGCACCTCGACGCGACGCCGCAGCAAGGGCAGCAGCCGCACCCGACCGGTGGCATCCTCGGCCTCGACGCGCCAGCCGGTACGCGCGACCCGGCCTTCCAGGCGGATGTGCCACAGGTGTGCCCGGCCGGGCCACCACGTGTAGCCATGGCTCCAGTCGGCCTGGAACTTCTCCGGCTGGCGGTTGGCCAGCGCCGGACCCAGCGGGGTATTGATCAGCAGGTTGCCCGGCACCAGGTAGGCGACGTAGACGATGGCCAATGCCAGCGCCGCGCGGCGAAGCCAGGCTGGAAGGCGTTGCCGGATGGGAACAGCTGCCATGTCGCGACCGCCTGGCGGGTGGGGACCCATGTCGCGAGCATAGCCAAGCCGACGCCGCGCGGATAGCAGGCACACCGGGGGCCGCGAACCTGCCGCAGCCGGGCCGTGCCGGCCCCGGGCCGTAACTCAGAGGGCGAGCGTCTCGTCCGCCGCGTCCAACGGCATCCCGAACACGAAGCGCGTTCCCCGGCCGTCGCTCGACTCCAGCACGAGCCGGCCGCCATGCGCCTGGGCGATCTGGCCCGAAAGGTAGAGGCCCAGCGCGAGGCGACCGCCCGCCGGGTTGGGCGCCTCCCGCAGGAAGGGTTCGAACAGTTGTGAGCGCATCGCGTCGTCGATGGGCGGCCCCCGGTTCTCGATCGCCAGCGACAGGCGCCCGTCTTCCTTCCGCGCGAGCACGCGCACCGGCCCCGACGCGTCGCCGTGCGTCAATGCGTTGAGCAGCACCTGCCGGGCCAGCTGCGCGATCCGGTCGGGATCGCACATCACCGCCCCGGTGACCTGGATGTCGGACTCGATGACACGCTCCGGATGCGCGGCCCTCAAGCTCTCGACGACGTCCGACAACACGTTGCCCAGGTCGTCCACGTCGACCAGGCGGACCGGGATGCCCTCGCCCAGGCGGCCGCGGGCGAAATCCAGCAGCTTGTCGAGCAGGTCGGACATGCGCTCGCAGCTGCGGTTCATGTCGTCGACGTACTCGACCCACTCCGCGCCCAGCGGCTCGTCCGCCAGCAGGTGGGCGTAGGTGCGGATCACCGTCAGCGGATCGCGCAGGTCGCGCCCCAGCACGGTGACGAACTGTTCGCGCAACTTCACCACGTGGCGCGCGTCCTGCAGCGCGTCCTGGCTCAGGACCAGCCGCGCTTCGCTTTCCATCTGCTCGGAGATCAGCTCGGCGAACAGCTCCAGGGTCCTGACGATGTTCGGGTCGTCGAGCGGTGCGGGCTCGGGATCGATCGCGCACAAGGTCCCGAAGAACGCGCCATCTCGACGGAAGATCGGGATCGATATGTAGCTCTCGATCCCGTATTGCCTGGGGGTGTGGTGGGTGCTGAACACCGGGTGCGCACTGGCCTGCCCGAAGACCACGGGCGTGTGGTGCTGGCGGATCTCGTTGCAGATGGTGGACTCGAGGACGAGCTCGCCACCGGGCGCCAGTCCGAAGTCGATCGCGTCGCGTACCGCGCACGCGGTCCAGGTCGTCTCGGTCACCCGCGCCACGGCGGCGAAGCGCATGCCCGTCAGGTGCGCGACCGCCTCGAGGATCCTCTGCACGGCAGGGATCCTCGCGATTGCGGCGACATCGTCGGCGATATGCATGTTCATGGCTGCTGCCCGTCCGGACCTTCCCCGGCAAGGACTATAGCCCTTCCCGGGGCGGCCGGATGCGCGGGCGCTTCAGAACACCGACAAGCCGGTCATCCGGCTGAACCGGTGGAGCGCGTAGCGACCCAGCAGGGAATTGCCCTTGTCGTCCAGCCCCGGGTACCACACGCACAGGCTCAACACATGGGGGACGACGGCGACGATGCCGCCGCCGACGCCGCTCTTGGCCGGCAGGCCCACGTAGAACGCGAAGTCGCCCGCCGCGTCGTAGGTCCCGGCGGTCATCATCAGTGCATTGATGCGGGTCGCGAGCTCGCCGCTGACGACGTCCCGCCCCGACACGCTGCAATGTCCGTTGCCGGCCAGGTACTGCACGCTGCGGGCGAGGTCGACGCAGTCCATGCTCAATGAGCACTGGAGGTAGTAGAAATCCAGCACATCCTCGACCGGGTTGTGCAGGTTGCCGTAGCTCTTGATGAAGTGGGCCAGCGCCAGGTTGCGATGCCCCGTGGCGGCTTCGGAACGGGCGACCTCCTCGTCGCAGGCGACATCGGCATTGCCCGATCGCGAGCGCATGAACTCCAGGAGGCGGCCACGCGCGTCCCCGCAGTTCGACAGCACCACGTCGGCCACCACCAGCGCGCCGGCGTTCATGAACGGATTGCGGGGGATGCCCTTCTCGTACTCGAGCTGGATCAGGGAATTGAAGGAATCACCGGAAGGCTCGCGATCCACCCGTTCCCACAGGTCATCGCCGACCGCGTCGAGCGCCAGCGTGAGCGTGTGCACCTTGGAGATACTCTGGATGGTGAACGGGCGGCGCGACTGGCCGACCTCGAACACCTGGCCGTCGCGCAGCACCAGCGCCATGCCGAAGCCATCCAGGGGCACGGTCGCCAGCGCCGAGATGTAGTCGGCGGGACGCCCCTCGCCGAACCGGAGCTGCACCTCGGCGTGGATGGTCTCGAGTATGTCGGCGAAATCGTGCTGGGCGATGTCGCAGCCGCTGGGGAATCGCAGGTCCATGCAAGGGCGTCGTCGGTGTGGAAACGGCGCCCAGCATGCCGACAATGCCACGCGGCTGGAACCCCTGCCCTCCCGCGCGCGCATGCGGGCGGTGGTGGCGATGCAGCGGCCGCCGCCCGTCGCCGTGTCCGGACGCCAGGTGGACCGCGTCGCCGGCTAGGCGTGCCGGAGGGCGTGCTCGATCGCCGCGCAGACCGCGGTGGCTTGCGCTTCATTGCACTGCTCCGGGGTCGCGCGCGGGCTGTCGGGATAGACCTCGGTGGTGGTGGTGTAGCGCGCACCGGTGATGCTCGCGCACAGGCCGAGTTGCCTGAGCGGGTAATTGATCACCCCCGGTGCGACCACGGTCGAGCCGATGATCTCGCCATTGGCGTCCGCCGGCGCGATGTGCGTGACCCGGGCGACCGCTTCGACCACGGCCTGCTGGAATTCGGGCTGCGGGTTCGTGGTGTCGCCGACCAGGTAGAAGCCGTCCGGGATCTCCCCCGGCTCGAAGCGCTTGCCGTCGCGGGAAGCGAGCGCCGGGCGGAACTCGCTCTCGTCGCTGTCGGTGGTCTCGTGCAGGTCGATGTGCAGCAGGAATCGCCCCTGCAGCGGCTCGACGAGGCGCATCAGGGCTGCGGACTCGCCCGCCGGGCTGTCGGCCACGAAGGAGCGGTTCGGGTCGATCGCATCCGGGTTCCAGCGATGGATCCGCTCGTAGGCCCAGGGACTGACGCAGGGCGCGACGAGCAGGTTGGCGCGCCCCGCGTAGTCGGCGGCATGCAGCTCCAGGAAGCGGAGCGCACCGTGGACGCCGCTGGTCTCGTAGCCATGGACACCCCCCGTCACCAGCATGACCGGCAGGTCGTCGCGCCAGTCGCGACTGCGCAACGCGAGCAGGGGATAGGTCTCCCCGCCGTACTCGAGGCGGCCGTAGGTATCCAGGTCGAAACGCTCGGCCAGGCGCTCCACGACCCTCGCCACTTCGTCCCGGTAGCTCCGGTGGCGGACCTGTCGCGACAACCACTCCGCGCGCTCTTCCGGCCCCCATGCGACGCCGGGAGTGCCAATGGGCTGGAAGGTCGGTGCGATGGACATGGTGCTTGCTCCGGGGCTGGCGGGGAAGCGGGACACTCTAACATCGTCGTCCCGCCCCCCTCGCCGTCCCGGCGACCGCGTTCGCACGGGAACGCTCGCGCCCCCGGCGCGCTAGACGTCGAACGGGAAGAACCCCCAGCAATCGGCGGTATCCCGCGCCGTGGGCGCCCCGTGCGCGGCGCAGATCAGCCGGGCCTGGGCAATGCTGTCGGCGTAGGCGGCGTCGTTCGTGTCCGCCAATGCGTGCGACATCTCGTGGATGATGGTCTCCTGCTTGAGCATGTCGTCGACGTTGCGGAAGCGCGTGTTCAGCTGGATCGTGAACGCCAGGTCGCGCGCTGGCGACACGGTGACGGGAAGGCCGTTGTGCATGAATACGTAGCTCTGGGTGCCGCGATTCATGTTGTTGCGTACATCGACCCAGCTGGCCTGGAAACTGTTGGGGTTGTTCGGGTCGACGTTGCCCTCGGCGTCCGGGAAGACCACCGGCGGACCCGCCGCGGCGTACTCATCGGCGTCATGGTCCTGCCAGTCCGCGTATTCGATATGGACGGTCCAGGTGTTCAGGGCGGTGGCGATGGCGGCGTAGACGGTCTGCGCGGTGTCGACGAAGACCGTGTCGCCCGGCCCGAGCGCGGGCAGCGGACCGGCGCCGAACTGGACGCCGAAGTACGTGGTCAGCGCGGTCCGCACGGCACCCGCGTCCGCGTCGCCGGGGTCCAGCAAGGTGTTGCGGTTGCGCGGCTGCAACCAGCCGGCCGCGGCGCGACAGAGTCCGAGGGCATCGATGAAATAGGTGTCCAGGCTTTCCACCTGGGCCTGTCCGCGATAGATACGGGTCATGGGGCGTTCTCCTGCTTGGGGCGTCATTGCCCACTTGCAGGAAGAACGCCGGGGCGCGCGCGGCGTGAAACCGCGCGTGCCCGGTCCGCCTCAGTCCTCCAGCTCGGCGGCCTCCCGGCCCTGCTGCCGGATCAGTGCTTCGTCGCGCGCCTCGTTGATGGCGTCGCGGACGCTTTCGATGTCGGCCTCGTGGACGTCGGGCTCGAAGTGGCCGGTCAGGACGGTGTCGGCCTGCAGCGCGCCGGCTTCGTACAGCGCCCACATTTCCTCGCCATACCAGGTCTCCAGCAGGTCGGGGGCCCAGCGGCCGAGGCTGGCGGTCAGGTTGTTGACGTCGCGCAGCAGCATGCGGCGCGCGGCGTTGTTGCCGCCGGCGCTCACCACCTGCGGGAAGTCGATCAATACCGGCCCATCGGGGCCCACCAGCACGTTGTAATGGGACAGGTCGCCATGGATGAGCCCGCAGCACAGCATCTTGACCACCTGCCGCACCAGCACGGCATGGAAGTCACGCGCCTGCCCCGCGGAAAGTTCGACCTCGCCCAGGCGAGGCGCCGAGAAGCCTTCGGCGTCGGTGACCAGCTCCATGACCAGGACCCCGTGGAAGAAGCCGTGCGGCTCGGGCACGCGAACGCCCGCGTCGCGCAGCTGGTAGAGGGCATCGACCTCGGTGTTCTTCCATTCCGTCTCCTGCTGCCGGCGCCCGTAGCGGGTCGACTTGGCGATGGCGCGGGACTCGCGGCTGCCGCGCACCTTGCGACCTTCCTGGTACTGGACCCGCTGCTGGAAACTGCGTTGCGCCATGTCCTTGTAGACCTTGGCGCAACGGACGTCGTCGCCACAGCGCACCACGTAGACCGCCGCTTCCTTGCCGCTCTTGAGGGGGCGCAGCACGGCATCGATGACGCCATCGTCTATCAGCGCCTGCAGCGCGGTCGGGGTTTTCATCGAGGGGACGCGGCACGGGACGGGGGCGTGCATTCTCGCACGCACCCCGGGACCGGGAGCAGGACCGCCGGGCCGCTGTTCAGCCAGGCGCGCCGGGGTCAGGCGTCCACGGGGCGACCGGGGGCCTGGGTGGAGAGCGCGATGGCCGCCATCAACTGCGCGCGCGAGAAGGGCTTGGACAGCGTCGCGCCCTGTCCGCCGCGCTCGCGCACGGCTTCCTCATCGTGACCGGTGACGAAGATGATGCGGAGGCCGGGCTGCCGGGCGAGCGCCAGGCGTGCGAGTTCGATGCCATCGCAGCCCGGCAGTTCCACGTCGGTCAGCATGACGTCGCAGGGGCCGTCCGCCAGCAAGGCCAGCGCCTCGTCGGCGTTCCCGGCGAAGGCCACGTCGAGCCCGCAGGATGCCAACAGGTCCCCCGTCAGCAAGCGGTCGTCCTCGTTGTCCTCGACCAGCACGACGCGCAGGGACTGCGAAAGCCGGTGCCCGTCGATGGCGGCGCGGACGTGCCGCCCCAGCTCCGACCGCTCGTACGGCTTGGACAGCATGGGCACCTGCGGTCGCGTCGTCCCGGCCCGCGCCAGCGTGGCCTGTGCGTAACCGGACGTCATCAACACCGCGGTCTCCGGCATGTGGGCCTGGACATGCGCGACCAGCTCGAAGCTGTGCACCGGTCCCGGCATCACCACGTCGCTGAACAGCAGGGCAGGACGCAGGCCGTCGTCGAGCAGGGTCATCGCCATCGCCGCGTTGGAAGCCTGGACGACGTCGTATCCCAGGTCGAGCAGCATGTCCACGCCGGCGCGGCGAACCCCCTCGTCGTCCTCGACCAGCAGCACCATCTCGCCATTGCCCCGCGGCGTGCCGCCCGTCTCGGCGCCGAGCGCCGGCTCCGGCTCGTCGGTCGTCGGCAGGTAGAGGGTGAACTGGCTGCCGCGTCCCGGCTCGCTGCGCACCCGGATGTCGCCACCACTCTGCTGCACGAAGCCGTACACCGCCGCCAGGCCCAGGCCGGTCCCCTGCCCGGGTGGCTTGGTGGTGAAGAACGGCTCGAAGATGTGCTCCACGATGTCCGGCGTCATGCCGACGCCGGTGTCGGCGACGGTGATGCGGACCAGGTCCGCCTCACGCCCGGCCTCCGCACCCTCCACGCACCGGCACTCGATCCGCACGCGCCCCCCGTCGGGCATGGCGTGGCGGGCATTGATGACCATGTTGAGGATCGCGGTCTCGAACTGCTGGGGGCTGGCGACGATACGGGTCTCGCAGTCCAGGTCGAGTTCGAGGGTGATGTCGCGCCCCTCGCCGAGGGTCCGTTCGAGCATGTCCGCCAGCGACGAGAGCGTGCGCGACGGATCGAAGACCACCGTGTTCAGCGCATCGCGACGCGCGAACGACATGAGTTGCGACACCAGTTGCGCGCCCCGCTGCACCGCCTTGCGCGCCGCGCCCAAGCGCTGCCGGGCGACATCGCCCAGCTCGTGCGTGGCGAGCAGCTCGAGGTTCGCGCCGACCACCTGCAACAGATTGTTGAAATCATGCGCGACGCCACCGGTCAGCTGCCCGATCGCCTCGAGCTTCTGCGACTGGTGCAACGCGGCCTGCGCCGCCAGGCGCTCCTCTTCGCTCAACTTGAGGGCCCGGGTGCGTTCCTCGACCAGGTTGGCGAGATTGGCGTGGACGGACTCGACCTCGGCCTGCGCCGCCACCTGGGCGGTCATGTCGTTGCCCTGGACGAATATCCCGACCACCTTGCCGGCGGCGTCCCGGACGGGCTGGTAGACGAAATCGAGCACCACCTCCTCGGGCTCGGACTCCTCCCCACGCTGCAAGCGCAGCGAGACCCCTTTTCCGACATAGGGGCGCCCGCTGCTGTACACCTCGTCGAGCAGTCCGAGGAAGCCCTGTTCGGCGGCTTCGGGCAATGCCTCCCCCAGGGTCAGCCCGATCAGGGTGCGCTCGCGCCCGACGAGGGTGGCGTAGGCGCGATTGGCGAGGGTGAACCGGTGCTCGGGCCCGGCCAGGTAGGCCATGAAACCCGGTGCCTGGGAGAACAGGGTCTCGAGATCGCTGATCCGGTGCTCCAGCGCCAGGTTGTGTTCCTGCACCTTGCGCGCGCGTTCGAACATGCCGTATTCGATCTGCTCGGGGGACGCGCCGGTGGCCTGCGCCAGGGCCTGGTTCAGGCGCTGCAGGTGGGTGACGTCGGTGGTGTGCTGGAGCACGGCGACGGGCTCGCCCGCCGCATCGAACAACGGCGTGTGCGTGGCGGACCAGTAACGGTCCTCCATCACCGGGCCGTCGGGCCCCTGCCGTTCGATCGCATACCTGATGAGACTCAGCACGTCCCGTTCGCCGGTGGCGAACACGCGCTCGATGGATTGGCGGAGCAGGCGCACGTTGCTATCGCCCAGGCTGCTGCCGTCCCCCGGGAACGCTTCGAACAGACTTACGCCCAGCAACACATCGCGTGAATGGCCGACCACGGCCTCGTAGGCGCGGTTCATCGCGATGTAGCGCATCCCACGGTCGAGGACCATGTAGGGATTGGGCGAGCGGTCGAAGATATCGAGGTAGTCCAACGGTGCCCCCTGAAAGCAACCGCACGTGCAATCGGGTGATGGTTGCAGAATGCCACCCGGCCGGCAATCGGACCGTTCATGTTTCCCGCCCCCGGCAGCTTCGACGGCTGGCCGCTACACTCCCGTCCATCCCTGCTTCCGCGCATCCCCATGGTCGAAACCGTCCGCTTGTCCCATCGTGTCGCCGACCTGGCCCGCTGTTCGCGCGCGGATGCTGAACAGTACATCCGCAACGGATGGGTGTCGGTGGATGGCCGGGTGGTCGAATCGCCGGAGCATCCGGTCGGCGACGCCCGGGTCGAACTCGACCCCGACGCCCGGCTCGAGGACGTCGAGCCGGCGACGGTGCTGCTGAACAAGCCTGCGGGCCATGATGCGATCCACGGACGCCGGATGGCCGCGGCCCTGGTCACGCCCGCCTCCCACTGGGCCGACGATCCTTCCGGCATCCGCATGCTGCAGCGCCACTTCAATCGACTGACGCCGCTGGTGCCCCTCGATACCGACGCCAGTGGGCTGATGGTGCTGTCGCAGGACGGGCGCGTGTGGCGACGGCTGACCGAAGACGCCGACCTGATCGAGCACGAATACCTGGTCGAGGTCAGTGGGGAGCTCGCGCCCTGGGGCTTGCGACGCCTGAACCATGGCCTCGCCTTCCAGGGCCGCGAGCTGCCGCCGTGCAAGGTGAGCTGGCAGAACGAGACGCGGCTGCGCTTCGCGCTGAAAGGCGTGCGCGAGGGCCAGCTGCAGGACATGTGCGCGCAGGTCGGCCTCGACGTGGTGTCCATCCGTCGCCTGCGGATCGGCAGCGTGCCGATCGGCAAGGGGCCGGACGGGGCGATGCCGCCGGGCCAGTGGCGCTACCTGCCGGTGGGCACGAAGTTCTGATCCGGGGCGCCCTCGCGGGGATGCCAATCCCGGCCGCCCGGCTGCAACCACGTCGAAGACCCAACGCCCAGACGGGCCAGCGCCCCGGGGGACGACCATCAGGCGCGTACGGGAGCCGGGGCGTCGCGAACGACGCCCGCATGCTCACGTCCAGTGCGCCCATCCCGCGACGACACTTCCCGCCAGCGCGATCGCCAGTCCATCCTCCAGCAGGGCCGCCGGCCAGTCCTTGCCGATGCGTCCGGCCAGGTGCGTGCGCAGGCCATGGCCGGCGAACGTGCCGAGCCAGGCGCCGCCCATGCCCACCAGGGCGGACGCAGGCCAGACGAGGTTGCCACCCATGCCCAGGGCAGCGCCGCAGAAGCCGCCCGACAGCAGCCGGGCCGACAGCGCCGGCAGGGCTTTCCGGCTGGTCGCCCGGGACGACTTATCCCCTGCCAGTTCAGCGATGGCGAGCGCGGTGAACATCCACGGCGCCCAGGCACCACCCAGCCAGTGGAGCGCCGTCCCGTCCAGGTCCAACGCACCGGAACGCGCCGCCCAGCCGAGTGCCGCGGGCGCGAGGAAGGTGCGCAGGCCTGCCACCACACCCAGTGCCACCGCCGCGATCACGGCGGCGATCACCCGGTACGCCTCCTCGGCGTGAACGCCGGGCGGCGTACCGGCGGATGGCGGTCAGGCAAGCGCATCGATCACGGCTTTCGTGAATGCCGGGATGTCGTCGGGCTTGCGGCTGGTGATCACGTGGCCATCCACGACCACTTCGCGGTCGCTCCAGCGCCCACCGGCATTCTCCAGGTCGGTCCGCACCGAGGGCCAGGAAGTCACGTCGCGATCCTTCGCCGCGCCCGACTGGACCAGAAGCCACGGCCCATGGCAGATCGCCGCGAGCGGCTTGCCGGCCCGGTCGAAGGCGGCGACGAACGCGACGGCTGCTTCGTCGATACGCAACTTGTCGGGATTGATCACCCCGCCCGGCAGGACCAGCGCGTCGTAGTCGTCGGCCGATGCGTCGCCCAGCGCAAGGTCGACCTCGACCTCGTCGCCCCAGTCCTTGCCCTTCCAGCCACGGATCCGGCCGGCCTCCGGTGCGATGACATCGACGTGGAATCCCGCGGCCTTGAGGCCGTCGCGAGGGTCGACGAGTTCGGACTGTTCGAAGCCGTCGGTGGCGAGGATGGCGATCTTCTTCTGGCTCATTGCAAGTGCTCGTTGAAGTGGGGGTTGCCAGACGCTAGCGCGGTCCCGGTGGCTGCCGGGTGAAACACAGCCGGCCACGGGCGTCAGGCCACGAAGGCGCGCCACCCCATCCATATGCCCATGCCGATCATCACCAGGTTCTCGGTCAGCGAAATGAAGCCCAGCGGCACGTCGCTGTCGCCGCCCACGCATGCGCACTTGAGTTCCCGTTTCTCGATGTACACCGCCTTGAACACCGAGACGGCGCCGACCGTGCCGATGACCAGGGCCACCGGCGCGGACAGCCACGGCAGCGCATCCGCGGCCATCAGCACGCCCGCGAGCAGTTCCGCGAAGGGATACGCATAGGCATAGGGCACGAAGCGGCGTGCCAACAGGTCGTAGTTGAGGAACATCGTGGAGAAGCGCTCCACGTCCTGCAGCTTCAGCAACGCCAGCAGCGACATGCCGAAGGCGAAGAATCCGCGCAGGGCCTCGACGGTCAACAGGGCACCCTGGTGGGCCCAGCCGACGGCCATCGCGAGCAGGGCCGCCACCGCGAACACGACCAGGACCGGCACGTACCGGCGGGCGCCTTCATGGCCGACGGCGAGGCCGAACCATTCACGCACGGCATCGTAGCCACCGATCCGCGCACCATCGATGAAGGTCTGCGGCGTCGTTTCGACGTCGTGCTCGCGCTTGAAGGCATCCGTCTCCTCCCGCGAGCGCAGCCAGCGGTCATCGACCCGATACCCCTTGCGCCTGAGCAGGGAAACGGTTTTCAGTCCGTAGGGGCATACATGGCCCGGCATCACCATCCGGTATGTGATCGCGGTGGGCGGCGCGTCGTGGTTCATGGCATCCACGTGTGACGGGTGGCCCTGGAGGCTAGCAAAGTCGACGGCAATGCCCTGTATGCGGCGGCAGGCGGGCACCGCAACCCCGGCTCCTGGCGGCGGCAGGCCGGAGCGTGGCCCCTCGACCGGCATCCGCGACCGGAGCGCAGGTCGCTTGTTCGAAGTCCGCGGGCCAACTTCCGTACACTAGCCCTGCCCCCCACAACCGGAACACTGATGGCCAAGCCCAATTATTCGTTCGAGAAG
>JAUIJO010000234.1 GCA_030431185.1 Gammaproteobacteria bacterium
CCGGTGGCAGTGGAATAATCGCCATCGGCATAGCTGTTGGCACCGTACGCGCTGCTTTGCTCGCCATTGGCGACGCTGTTTGCGCCGGTCGCCGTGCTTTGGTCGCCCGACGCCAGGCTCATGGCACCCTGCGCGAGGGCGCCATCGCCGAGCGCATTCGCGGACCCGCCGATCGCCATCGCACCCCGGCCCTGCGCCCCGGCCAACTGGCCGACCGCGACGGCCTGCTCGCCACTGGCGTAGGTGGCCTCGCCCACGTCGGGTTCGCCGTCACCGTCCGCGTCGGTCCACTCGCTTCCGCCCAGCGCCACCGTGCCGTTGCCCTCGGCATACGCATGCTCGCCCACGGAAACCGCTTGCTCGCCATAGCCCACCGCGTTGTAGCCGACGCCGACGGTGCCATTGCCGATCGCGAACGAGCGCGGACCGACCGCGACCCCGTTCTCGCCCTCGAGCGCGCGCGATTGCGCGCCCAGCGCGATGCTCTGGTAGCCGTCGGTGCCCGCGCCCATGCCGGCCACCAGGCTGCCTGCGCCATAGGCTTCGGTATTGGCGCCGAGCGCGACGGCACCGTTGGCCGCCGCCGTGCTGGACGTGCCCACCGCGATGGCCGCCTGTCCGCCGGTGGCGTAGGCATGCGATCCGACGGCGATGCCGTAGTCCCGCGCGATCGAGCCCTGGCCGTGGGCGGTGCTCGCATCGCCCACGGCGGCCGCAGTGTGCCCATATGCAGTGGCCCCCACGCCAGTGGCGTTCGAGGAGGCGCCCACGGCGGTGGACGAATTGCCGTTTGCGAGCGCCTGGTTGCCCATCGCCACGGTGTTGCGGCCCGAGGCCGAGGCCTGCTGGCCCACGGCGACGGCGCCCACGGCCTCGAAGGTGGGGCCGTAGTCGCTCTCCCAGGGCTGGGTGCTGGCACCGCTGCCGATGGCGATCGCACCTTCGCCCTGGGCGTCCGCGTCATCCGAGCCATCGCCCTTGCCATTCGTCTTCACGTAGGCGGGATCGAATGCATTCGCGGCGGCCTTGTCGTCCACGGCCACAGCCTCGGACCCTGCGACGCAGCCCTCGGTCTCGAGCTGCTGCTCCGGCGCCAGCTGGTCGCAGGCGATGGCGTCCCCGGCCGCGGGGACGGCGGCCATCAGCATTGGCGCCCAGGCGAGCATGCCGCCCAAGACCACCGACGCGAGCCCCGTCGGCATCGCGGAGCGGCGACGTCCGCCGCCCGACTTGCCACGTCCGGAGGCTCGCTCGGACACAACCACCAGCGCCTGACGCGAGGGGCACCAGACCAGACTGAAAACCTTGTTCATTGACGCGTTACTCCTGCCGTTCGAAATGACGCAGGCGGCGGAAGGCAACGGGCATGGACGCGGAACGCGAATGCCTCGCTGCATCGCCTGCAGTTCGTGGATGATTCGCCCCCGCCTTGGGCATCCGTTATCGGCGTCGGGGCGTGTCGCCCCTCGCCGTCACGGTTCGAAGCTAGAGCGCGGGAATGCGCCTTGTCACGCGCGCTTTCTCGCGGAATACTCACGATTCCTCACGCCTGCGCGACACAGCGCACATGCCGTGGGTGACGCCATCCACGGAGTCACGGACCGAATGCCACGCAAGTTCACCGACTGGCTGCGCCGCGCGCCGGTACGCGATCCCATCGACCGCCAGAACGCGCCGACGATGCAGGTGCTGCTTGCATTCAACGGGGCGACGCTCGCCCTGAGCTGGACGTGGCACCTCACCGCGCACGAGATCCCCGACGAATGGCGCTTCGTGTTCGTGATGGACATCGTCACCATCGTCGTCGCCTTCATCGGGGTCGCCCTCATCCGGCTGGGACGCTTCCGGGTCGCGGTCAAGCTCTATCTCGCCTGCCTGGTGGCTTCCAACTTCCTGACGTACCGGGAGCTCGGCTCCTCCAACATGCTCATGGACCAGGCGACGATGATCCTGATCCTGGTGGTCAGTGGCCTGGTCCTGGGCCGTCGGGCCCTATGGACGGCGTTCGGCCTGGTGGTGGCGATCCTCGTCACCGGCTTCATCACGGACTGGAACGCGCTGCCTCCCGGGAAGGCCTGGAACCGCACCAACCTCGCCAATGCCCCCGGCCTGTTGTTGAGCTACACCGTCATCACCCTGGTGCTCGACCGCACGGTGGACGCACTCCGGCGCAGCCTGGCCGAGGCGGACGCGCGCAGCCGCGCCCTGCGACGGGAGGTGGTCGAGCGCGAGCGGACCCAGGCGCAGTTGATCCAGTCCCAGAAGCGCGAAGCGACGGGGCGGCTGGCCGCCGGCGTGGCACACGACTTCGGCAACCTGCTCAGTGTCATCAAGGGCTTCACCGCACAGCGCGACGCAAGCGCGCTGCTGCCGGACGCCGGTCATGCGGCGGCGATGGAACAGGCGCTCGCGGGCATCGAGGAGGTGGCCGAACGCGGGATGGCGACCACGCGCAAGCTGCTCACGTTCAACCGCGACGACGAGCTTCATCTGGAATGGTTCTCGCCCGGGGACGTGCTCCAGGGCTTGCGACCGGTGCTGTCCCAGCTCTTCCCGCCCGACATCCAGATGGAGATCGACGCGCCCGACCCGGGCTGGCAAATCCATCTCGACAGGAACGAGTTCGAGCTGATGCTGCTCAACGTCGGCGCGAACGCGCGCGATGCCATGCCCGGGGGTGGGCGCTTCCGCGTGCAGTGCCGCCCCGTGGCGGGCAACCGGCTGGAACTCCGCATGTGCGACACGGGCAGCGGCATGGACGACGCCACGCGCGATCGCGTGTTCCAGCCATTCTTCAGTACCAAGCCACGCGACAAGGGCACAGGCCTGGGCCTGTCGGTCGTCCACGACCTGGTGGAGGTCGCCGGCGGCGAAATCGGCGTGGAGAGCGCGCCGGGCGAGGGCACGTGCATCTGGATACTGTTCCCGGCGAGGCATCGCGAAGCGACGCCGGCCACGCCGGGCCTCAGCCCGTCAGCGTGAGGACGTAGCCCCTGCCATGCGCCGCGCTCAGTGGCAGGGACAGCCCGGTGCCGCGTTCGACCTTGCGCCTGAGCCGATGCAGCAGCGAATCGAGTCGGTGCGGATCGTAGTCATGGACGTTGTCGGTGAGCGAGGCGATGATCCGCTCCCGGTCGACGATTTCCCCGCCGTGGGCCGCCAGCACCTGCATCACGCGGCGTTCGGCTTCCGTCAACGCGACTTCCCCGCCCTGCGGCGCCAGTAGCGACCAGCCATCCCGCACCAGTTGCCAGCACGTGGGCGCGGGTGCGCTGGTGTCCAGCCGCCGGGCGACGCTGTGCAGCGTCGCGGCCAGGAGGTCGAGTTCGACGGGCTTGGTCAGGTAGGCGTCGGCGCCATCGCTCAGTCCACGTACGCGATCGGGGGTCTCGTGCCGCCCCGTCAGCATGACCACGCCCATGCGCGGATGGCTGGCCCGCACCTGCCTCACCACCGAGAAGCCATCGGCATCCGGAAGGCCCACGTCCAGCAGGAGCAGGTCGAACGTATCGACCCGCATCAGCGCTTCGAGCCGCGCAGCGGTGTCCATGCTGACGACCTGGAACCCGTAGTTGCGCAAGCCGGGTTCGAGGATGCGTTCCCGCAGCATGTCGTCGTCCTCCAGGAGGGCGATCCGAAGCAACGTCGTCGTGGCGCTGGGCGGCTTCACCTCGAGCTTTCCTCCTGTCACCGGTCTTCTGCAACCGGATGGTACCGGACCACCGGTGCGCGGAGGCCCGCTGACCCGTCGCGCACGGCATCCCGTCAGGAAAGGGCACTCCCGGGCCCGGCCACTCGCTGGCCGTCGCTTGCCGCCTGTATTGACCGCGACCACGCAGCGCCGGCTATGGAAAGGATTGTCTCGCTGCACCGCAGCAAAAGACACGAAAATGTCTTGTAATGACATGCATATATGTGAACTACCGCGCAAAGCCTTGAATACCGGATTGACAACGATATCTTTCTGAAACCAATCTCGGCGCCACAGGGGCTGAGATTGTGAATGCGTGTCACAAACGCACGGATCTCCAGCGGGTGCTGCGTCGTGCTTGCACGCAGGCGGCTCGCCGGCCCCGGTTCGCAGTCGAAGCACTCAACCGAGGAGGCCCGAGCCTCCCATGCCGTACCCGAAGGCAGCGCCTTCGTTTCAGATGGACCCGAGGGGAGTTGCGCCGGTCACGCACGACCGGCACGTCCGCACCGCACCCGTTTCTATGGAGAGAAGTCATGAATCCGCTTGAGAAAGCCATGCGCCCCGGGAGCCTGCTGGTCTGCATGCTCGCCGCCCTGGCGCTCGCCCCCTCGCAGGCCAGCGCCGCGTCCTGCGCGGCCGTGCCCGCCTGGAACCCGAGCACCGTCTACAACCCCGGCGA
>JAUIJO010000235.1 GCA_030431185.1 Gammaproteobacteria bacterium
GACGGCGGCGACAACCTGCACCGCAACGTGATTTTCCGCGACGGCGGCGACCGCGCCAAGCAGGTGCTGCCGCTCACCACCTTCGAGACCATGGACCCCTTCAAGCTGTGGCAGTGGATGGCCGCGTACGAGCAGAAGACCGGTGGCCAGCTGCTGGCGATCCCGCACAACGGCAACATGTCCAATGGCCGCATGTTCGAGGAGCAGCAGTTCGACGGCTCGCCGATGACCGCTGAGTGGGCGGCGATGCGCGCGAAGTACGAACCGCTCTACGAGCTGACCCAGTTCAAGGGCCAGAGCGAGTCGCACCCCTACCTCTCTCCCAACGACGAGTTCGCGTCGTGGGACCTGTGGGACCGCGGCAACCTGATCCTCAAGCCGACAAAGAGCAAGGACGACTACCGGTACGAGTACTGGCGCGAAGCACTGAAGTCCGGGCTGCGACTGCAGGACTCGCTGGGCACCAATCCGTTCAAGTACGGCGCCAATGCGGGCACCGACACCCACACCGGCCTTTCGTCGACGGAAGAAGACAACTTCTGGGGCAAGTTCAAGACGCTTGAGCCACGGGCGGGCCGCTGGGACTTCCCGCTGCTCGAGGGACCGACCGACACCTACTGGGGCTGGGAGTCGTCGGCCTCGGGCGTGACCGGCGTGTGGGCGACCGAGAACACCCGCACGGCGATCTGGGACGCGATGAAGCGCAAAGAGACCTTCGCCACCACCGGGCCGCGCATCAAGGTGCGCTTCTTCGGCGGTTACGATTTCACCGACGAGGACGTCGCCGGCGACCTTGCCGAGGCCGGTTACTCGCGCGGCGTGCCGATGGGCGGCGACCTGGCGCCTGCGCCGGAAGGCCAGTCGGCTACCTTCCTGGTCGCGGCGATGAAGGACCCGGAAGGCGCCAACCTCGATCGTGTGCAGATCATCAAAGGCTGGGTCGACGCCAGCGGCGCGATGCACGAGAAGGTGTTCGACGTGAAGTGGTCCGGCGAGCGCAGCGTCGGTGCCGACGGCAAGCTGCCGCCGGTCGGCAACACGGTCGATGTAGCGAACGCGATCTACGACGACTCGATCGGCGCCGGCGAGCTGGTCGCCCGCTTCGTCGATCCCGAGTTCGACCCCACGCAGAAGGCGGTCTACTACGTCCGCGTGCTGGAGATCCCGACGCCGCGCTGGACCGCCTACGACGTGAAGCGCTTCGGCGCCAAGATGGACGACAAGGTGCCGATGGTGCACCAGGAACGCGCCTTTTCCTCGCCAATCTGGTACACGCCGGCCACCCCGCGGGATGCCACGGCCGGTCGTTGACCGGCTGTCCACGGCGCCGCGCGCCGATCCTCAGCCCCAGAACGAGGCGACGCGCTCGAACACCCAGAACATCGCGACGGTACCGATCGCGTAGGGCGTGATGTACTGCAGGCGCGCGCGTGGGCGCCATGGCAGGCGCCCCAGCAGGGCGATCAGCGCCAGAACGGCGGCGACGAAGAGCAACTGGCCCACCTCGACGCCGACGTTGAACATCAGCAGGGCCACCGGGATGGCCAGCTGCGGCAGGCCGACCTCGGCCAGCGCGCCCGCGAAGCCCAGGCCGTGCAGCAGGCCGAAGCTGAAGGCGACCAGCCAGGGCGCGCGGGCGGTCAGCCCCGGCTTGCCACGCAGCCCGTGCACGACCTCGGCGGCGACGAAGACGATGCTCAGCGCGATGATCGCCTCCACTGGAGGCCCCGGCACATGGACCCAGCCCAGCGTCGCCGCGACCAGGGTGATGCTGTGGGCCACGGTGAACGCGGTGACGGTGGCGACGATGCGACGCGCACCGCGCACCACCAGCAGCAGCGCGAGGACGAACAGCAGGTGGTCGATGCCGCCCAGGATGTGTTCGACGCCGAGGACCAGGTAGGCCCAGGCGACCTCGCCCGTCCCCGCGGGCGCGGCCACGGTGAAGTGGGGGTCGTCGACCTTCAGCCGCTCGACCTGGCTGGTGCCGTCGGCGCGCTCGACCCGCGCGATCACGTCGCTGACCGTGGTGGCCCGCCCCTCGATGCGGATTCGCTGCCCCACCAGGCCGCCGGGCCTGCGGATGCGCCAGCGTTCGAGCACCGCGCCGTCGACAAAGACCGCACGCGGCTCGGTGACGGTCTCGGTGCCATCGGGTAGCACGACGTAAAGGGCCAACCGCGTGCTCTCGTCCTGCGCGGGCACCTTCCAGGTCACGTCATAGGTATCGGTGCCGGCTTCGCGCAGTTCCAGATAGGCCGGACGGAATATGTCCGCCTGCGCGATGCCGGCCAGTGCGAACAGCAGCAGGCCCAGCCACGCGGGGACGCGACGTGCCGGCCGCTTCATGGCCCGGCCGTGCCTGACGGATTGCCGGCACTGCCGCGACCCGGGCGTTCGGCGCCGGGCTCGGGCTCCGGCAAGACGACCCCGTCGTCGAACACGACCTTGTAGCGCGAGCGCAGGCCCTGGTAGAGCGCCTCGGCGACTTCATCGCCGCGGGCCCGGGTCAGGTCGCGCTCCACCTGGGGCCGGACCTCGGCCAGGTCCGGCATGCGCCCCGGCGTGCGCGATTCGATCCGCACCAGGTGCTGGCCATAGCCCGATTCGACCGGGCCGGACCATCTGCCCTCGGGCAGGGCCGCCAGGCCGTCGGCGAAGGCCTCGCCGAAGATCCGCGCGTACTCGTTCGCGCTCGCGTCCTCCAGCCGCGCCGGCAGCAGGGTGGTGTCGCCGACGCCATCGGCCCGGCCCTCCCGCAACGCGGCCAGGCCGGCATCGATACGGGCGCGACGTGCCTGCGGGTCGCCCTGCGGTTCGAAGAAGACCTGCTGCAGCGTGTAGCGCGGCGCCAACCGGTAGGCGTCCGCGTGCGACTGCAGCCAGGCTTCCAGTTCTGCCTCGGAGGGTGCAGCGGATGTCGCCATGCCTTCGGACATGAACTGCATCTTCTGCACCACGCGCCGGCGCACGACGGTGTCGTCCTCCTGGAGCCCCGCGGCGAGGCCTTCGCGGTAGAGGACTTCCTCGCGGACCCAGCCATCCAGAAGCCGACGCAGTTCGACATCGGTGGGGGGACGTTGCCACGTGCGTTCGAAGACCGCCTCAAGCCCGTCCAGGCGCGCCTGGTCGACCACGATCTCATCGGGTGCCTGCATGGCACCGCGATTGAGGAATGCATAAAGCGCGAAGAGCAGCCCCCCCAGGATGAAGAAATGGAACAAGGGCTCACGAATCAGTTTGGGCGACATGGCCAACGACAGAAGGGACCCGAGAAAGGGTTATACCGCAGGCTTTGCCGCGAGCCCGTACACACGGGCTTCACGTAGCCGCAACCGGGAACGGGCGTATCCTGCCCCCGTTCACGAACCGCCCATCACCCCGGAGTCTCCATGAACGCCAAGCACCTCACTACCCTGCTGCTGACCGCCTGCCTCGCCGCCTGCGCGAGTACGCCAAGGGTATACACCGATCACGCGCCGACGGCGAACTTCAGCCAGTACAGCACCTATACGTGGAGCGCCGACCTGCAGGGCATGTCGCCGCTCGCGCAGCAGCGCGTGGTCGAGATGATCGATGCGCAACTCGCGGCCAAGGGCTGGCGCAAGGTCGCCGAGAATGGCCAGGTCATGGTGGTGGCACGGGCCTCCACCGAACAGAAGCAGGACATCGACACCTACTACGACGCCCCGATGTGGGGCGGCTGGGGCTATCGCAACCCGTGGATGTACGGCGGCATGGGCATGGGCTATTCGTCGACCTCGGTGCGCACCTATGACGAGGGCACCCTGGTGGTCGACATGTTCGACACCGCGAGCAAGCAGGCGATCTGGCGCGGCACCGCCACCGGCACCATCCCGGAAAGCCCGCAGAAACTGACCGAGCAGGTGCAGGCCGGCATCAGCGAAATGTTCGCGGGCTTTCCGCCGCAGTAAACGATGGCACCCCCCGGCGGTAGCTCGATGCCCGTATCCTCCCACGCGTCGATTCGGCGTGGGAGGTGCGGTTGGCGCGCCGCCCTCGTGGCGACGGCGCTTCTGTTGGGCTGCGGGATCGCCTCAGCCGCGCCCAAGACCGACGTGGTCGTGCTGAAGAATGGCGACCGCATCACCGGTGAGATCAAGGGGCTGGAACGGGGCATCCTCAGCCTCGGCACCGATGCCGCGGGCACGATCTCGATCGAATGGCCGGAGATCGCCCGGATCGAGACGAAGCAATATCTGGAAGTCGAACAACTCGACGGCAACCGCAGCTACGGCCACGCATCCAGGCCGGCGGACGCGGGCACGGTGGTCCTGGGCACGGACCGGGACAGTGGCACGCAGGCACCGCTCGAACTGGACAGCATCGTGCGGATCACGCCCCTGTCG
>JAUIJO010000236.1 GCA_030431185.1 Gammaproteobacteria bacterium
ACTTGAATGGGGTGGATGGTCCACGCGATCGCCACGGTGGCCGCAGTGAATGTGTCTGCGTTCCTGTTCTGGCGATTGTTCGGTAGCGAGGCTGCGTCAAGGACCGCGCGCATCAGGCAGAACACTAGACATCCGTTCAGAAGATGCCAGATCAGCCCGGTCAGCTTCATCGGCCAGGGATCCAGGCCAGTGAAGTAGTGATTGATCGCGAAGCTCAGCATCGCCAGTGGGCGTCCCGTGGGGCTGGCGATTCCGTGCTGCATGGCGCGAAGCCACTCGGACGCTTGCCCGTCTGTGACTTTCCAGTCTGCGTCGAGCACCAAGTTTGGGTAGTCGTCGAACAGGAAACCACCGCTCAAACCGGGCCAGAAAGCTGCGAGGCCGATGAGCATGATGGCGGCGCTGAAACTGATCGCGAGATTTCGGTTCTGCATGGATGCATATTTGTGAAGCTTAAAAAGACAGGGCCGCATAAATGCGGCCCTGTGTTCTTCTTCGCAATTGCTGCTAAACGATTAGCGGCAGGAAGAAGGGCGGTACTTGGCGTCGACGCTGCCGCCGCAGGTCCAATCGATGCTGCCGCCGTTGTCATTCGGGGTCAGGGTCAGGTTGGTGCCGGCGATCTTGTCGCTGGCCGACGAGCCGTTGAGGCTGACGGTGATGACGCCGTCATTCACGGTCACGGTGTCCACGTACTTGCCGCTGATGGAGCCAGCGGGGGAAAGCCCTGCGGTAGCGTTGGTGATGCCACCGAAATCGCCAGTGTTGGCATATTCCTCGGCAACCGCGGTCTTGGCGCCCGAGGCCAGGCTCATGCCTTCCGAGACCTGCGAACGGGCCACGTAGTCCTGGTAAGCCGGCAGCGCGATGGCGGCCAGGATGGCGATGATCGCCACGACGATCATCAGTTCGATCAGGGTAAAGCCTTGCTGCTTCTTCATGGTGTATCCCCTAGGAGTTGGATATTCGATTTCACGTGCCTGCCGGCCCGGATCCCCGGTCCATCGGCTTGCCGTGCTTGCTGCACGTGCAGGTATCTACACGCAACTCCCGTGCCAAGTCCATGAACGAGGCCTGTATCACGGTCGGGAGTGCTGAATGGGCGTGATTTGTGATGGAAATCAAGTTTGTAATGACGCGAAGGGTCATGTCATGCGTCAAAACTGACGCATTGCGTCACTTTTGACGTGTCGGTCTTCGCTGTCCGTACGCCGCGCGGCAGCGCCTGGTGTGGTTTCCGGGGTGATTTCGGGGCCCGTGTGCCCGGGCGGATGGGCTCCGCGAGCGGGCGACCTGTGTGGGGGGGGGCTATCGGGTCAAGAGCTGGATCCCAGCGTTCGCTGGGATGACGAAGGGGGGGAGGGTGACGCAGCGAGGAGGATAGCGAAGCGGGGCGGATCGAAGGGAGGAGGATCGAAGGGAGGAGGATCGAAGGGAGGAGGATCGAAGGGAGGAGGATCGAAGCGAGGAGGGGGTGGCAAGCTCGGTGCGCGCGGCGAGCCCGCGGCGAGCCCGCGGCGGCGCGTGGGGCACCCGTGCCCGTGGCCCGCTCCATAGGCAGGATCGGTCAGGTCGGCTGTCGGTGGGTGGGACCGAGGCGAATCAACCGGTCCCGGCGGTCGCCCCTTTGATCCTCGCCGCGCGTCGCGCGCGGCTTCAGTCGATGCCCAGCTTCTTGAGCTTGTAGCGCAGGGCCCGGAAGGTGATGCCCAGCGACTGCGCGGTGCGGGTCTTGTTGTAGCGGTTTTCCTGCAGGGCGTGCTGGATCGCGGCGCGCTCGATTTCCTCGATGTAGGAGGGCAGGGCGCTGGTCGCGGTGTCGCGGGGGTCGATGCTGCGCGGGTCGACGCCGGCCGCGGCGGCGGCCTGGTGCGAGTCGCCGGTGCTGCCGCCGCCTCGCGGGAGGTGCAGGTCGGCGGCGGCGAGGACGTCACCGTCGGACAGGGCGAGGGCGCGTTCGAGGATGTTCTCGAGTTCGCGCACGTTGCCCGGGAACGGGTAGTCGCGCAGGGCCTGGACGGCGTCCTCGGCCAGGGTCGGGAGGCTGCGGCCCTGCGATTCGGCCAGGCGGCCCATGATCTTGGCCGACAGGCCGGGCAGGTCCTCCAGCCGCTCGCGCAGCGGCGGGACGGCCAGTTCGATGACGTTGATCCGGTAATACAGGTCCTGCCGGAACCGGCCCTCGGAGACCAGCTTGGCCAGGTCCTTGTGGGTGGCCGAGAGGATGCGCACGTCGACGGGATGCTCGGTGTTGGCGCCGACGGCGCGGACCGACTTTTCCTGGATGGCGCGCAGCAGCTTGACCTGCATCGGCAGGGGCAGCTCGGCGACCTCGTCGAGGAACAGGGTGCCGCCCTCGGCGGTCTGGAACAGGCCGGGCTTGTCGACGTGGGCGCCGGTGAAGCTGCCTTTCTTGTGGCCGAAGAACTCGCTCTCCATCAGTTCCGACGGAATGGCGCCGCAGTTGACCGGGACGAACGGGGCCTCGGCGCGGGCGCCCTCGGCGTGGATGGTGCGCGCGACGAGCTCCTTGCCGACGCCGGACTCGCCGGCGATGTAGACCGGGGCCTGGCTGCGGGCGACCTTGGCGATGGTCTGCCGGAGGGTGGTCATGGCCGGCGATTCGCCATACAGGCGCGAGGCCACGGCGTCGCTGCCGGCCTTGCGGGCCTGCTGCAGGTCCAGTGCATGCCGGACCAGGTCGCGCAGGACGGGCAGGTCGACGGGCTTGGCGACGAAGTCGAAGGCGCCGGCCTTCAGGGCCTCGACCGCCGCCTCGACATTGCCGAAGGCGGTGATCATGGCGACCGGGGTCTCGGGGTACTTCTGGCTGATCTCGCCGACCAGGTCGATGCCGGAGCCGTCAGGCAGGCGCATGTCCGTCAGGCAGAGGTCGTAGCGGTTGCGCTGCAACTGGTTGCGCGCGTCGCCGAGGTTGGACGCGGTGTCGCAACGCACGCCCATCCGGCTCAAGGTCATCACCAAGAGCTCGCGGATGTCGCGTTCGTCGTCGACTATGAGTGCGCTGCGTGTTTCTGACATCGAGTCCTCCGCCCGCCAAGATAGCCGAACGCCGGGGCGTGGCCAAGCGGCTCAGGGCGCATTCATTGTCATTTCTGGGCGTTCGGGGCGGCACTCACGACCGGGCGGCCGAAGCGGGGAAGCGGATCCGGAAGCAACTGCCGACCCCCGGGGTCGGGACATAGTCGAGGGTGGCCTGGTTGGCCCGGCAGAGCTCGCGGGCAATATACAGCCCCAGGCCGGTCCCGTGCGGCGAGGTGGTGAAGAAGGGCTTGAACAGCTGGCCGGCCTGGCGCTCGGGAATGCCGGGGCCGCGGTCGAGGACGTCGATCCGGCATCCGCCGCCGTTCTCGGGCTGGGCGTGGATGGTGATCCGCGCGGGCTCACCGGGCTTGCGGCCATAGAGCAGGGCGTTGTGGACCAGCACCGTGAGCACCTGGTGCAACTGCCGGGGGTCGACCATGACCGGCAGCGCGGGCTTGCTGGAGGTCGAGGTGAGGCTGTCGTCCTCGAGCGGGTGGCCGGCGAGGTATTCCGACACGAACTGGCGGCACAGGCCCACCAGGTCGACGTGCTCGGGCTTGGCGGGCTCGCGGCGGGCCAGCCCCAGCACGTTGTCGACGATCCCGTTCATGCGGGTGCCCTGCTGGTGGATGATCTCCAGCAGGCGGCGGTCGGCGGGGCGGATGTCGTCGGACTCCTCCAGCAGCTGGACCGCGTAGTTGATCGCCGCGAGCGGGTTGCGGATCTCGTGCGCCAGGCTGGCGGAGAAGCGGCCGAGGGTGGCCAGGGTGATGGATTCAGCGCGCTTGGACAGCAGCGAGGTGTCGTCCAGGAACACCAGGGTCTGGTCGCTGCCGGCCAGCAGGCGGGTGAAGCGCGGGACGATGTCGGAAAAGTCGGGGCTGGGCTGGAACGGGGTCTCGTCGTTCTTGCCGCCATCGCGCCAGACCGCCAGGCGCCGGGCCAGCTCGGGCATGACCAGGTCCAGGTTCCAGTCTTCTTCCCGGCTGCCCCCCAGCAGCACGGTCGCCGCTTCGTTGGCCAGGGTGATGCGGTTGTGGCCGTCCACCAGCATCACGCCGGTGCGAAGGCGCCGGATGATCAGTTCGTTGACCTCGACCAGGTGGGCGGTCTCCTCGCCCCGGCGCTCGGCCAGGTCCTGGCTGGCGCGCATCTGCCGGCCCAGCACGCTGGTCAGGGTGGCCATGGCCATGTAGGCGACGGCGAACATCAGCGGTTCGATCAGCGAGCGGGTGCTCTGGTCCTCGATGATCCGGGTCCAGAAGTGCTCCGCCGTCAGCCCGCCCACCGCGACCAGGGCCACGCCGATCCCGTAACGGGTGG
>JAUIJO010000237.1 GCA_030431185.1 Gammaproteobacteria bacterium
CCGCCCCGTCACCAAAGTGCCCGAGGGAGCCGCACATCTTACAGCAGATTTCAGGGCCGTCAACACCTTTCGAAGCGACTTTTTCCTGAATCCCCCGCGCCGTTCAGTCATCCTTCCCGGCAACGGGCCGCGCATCTTACAGCAACTTCCAGCACCGTCAACCTCCCGCCAGAACCGCCTCCAACACACCCCGCCAACACGTCAATTCCGTCCCGGCGGGGCGCGCATTGTGCACACCATTCCGCGCTTTGGGAAGCTTTTTTTGCGCAGGACCCGCGGCACCGCGTATTGACCTCGCCCGCGGAGTGGCGGAAGGTCGGCGCACGTCCCTCCCGAGCCCTCCGCATGAGCCTCTCCACGCTCCTTTCGACCCTCCGCCCTGCAATCTGGCTTGCCCTCCTGGCGTGCCTGTCGCTGCCCGGCTGCGCGAGCGGGGGTGGCATGTGGGTGGAGGTCGCGGGCGCACGCTACGTGGTGGAAGTGGCCAATGACGACGCCGAGCGCGCGCGCGGCCTCATGTTCCGCGACGAAATGGCGGACGACCACGGGATGCTGTTCATCCACGACAGCGAGGCGATGCAGGCCTACTGGATGAAGAACACCCGCATCGCGCTCGACATCCTCTACTTCGACGGCGAGCGCCGCCTCGTGTCGCAACAAAGGGACGTGCCGCCCTGTTCACTCGGCAACGGCTGCCCGCCCTACCCGAGCAGCGCGCCGGCGCTCTACGTGCTGGAGCTCAATGCCGGCCAGGCGGCGCGACTCGGGCTAGAGGATGGCATGGAAATGACGTTCGGCCCCGGGATCGAGAAGGCCGACTGAGCCGGGACGGTCTCAGAGCTCCATCATCTCGAAGTCGTCCTTGGTCACCCCACAGTCCGGGCAGGTCCAGGTATCCGGGACGTCCGCCCAGCGCGTGCCGGGCTCGATGCCTTCTTCCGGCAGTCCCTCGGCTTCGTCGTAGATGAAGCCACAGACAACGCACATCCAGGTGCGGAAGGGAGCGGTCACTGCGGTGTCGGACATGGGCGGATAATGGGCTCGAATGAAGCTCGCATTGTCCCATGTCCCACCTCGCGGGGCACGGGCAGGAGGAAGCCCCGCATGAAACCGACCTGGCCGGCCCGTGGCCTCTATGCCATCACCCCCGACGAGAGCGACACCGCGCGACTGCTGTCCCGCGTCGCCGCCGTGCTCGACGCGGGTGCGACATGGCTTCAGTACCGCAACAAGACCGCGACCGGAGAGACCCGGCGCCTGCAGGCATCCGCCCTGCTGCCGATGTGTCGCGCGCGCGGAGTGCCGCTGATCGTGAACGACGACTGGCGGCTGGCAGCCGGGATCGGTGCCGATGGCGCGCACCTGGGCGAGGACGACGGCGACATCGCGGCCGCCCGCGCGGCGCTGCCCGAAGGTGCGCTGGTCGGAGCGTCCTGCTACGACGACATCGCGCTGGCACGCCGCGCGGTCGAGGCGGGGGCCAGCTACGTGGCCTTCGGTGCGTTCTTTCCCTCCCCGACCAAGCCCCGGGCACGACGAGCGACCCCCGGGCTGCTCGCGGCGGCGGCATCGCTGGGGGTCCCGCGTGTGGCCATCGGCGGCATCACCCCGGACAATGGGCCTGCACTGGTCGATTCCGGCGCCGACCTGCTGGCGGTGATCAGCGGTGTGTTCGACGCGCCCTCCCCGACCGATGCGGTCCGTCGCTATCTCGCCTGTTTCGACTGACCGCTCCCCTCCCACGACGTACCCGGACCCCACTCCATGAACCAGCAACGCTCCCACGCCCTTTTCACCCGCGCCCAGGACCTGATCCCCGGCGGCGTCAATTCACCGGTGCGCGCGTTCAAGTCGGTCGGTGGCGAGCCGTTCTTCGCGCAGCGGGCCGAAGGCGCCTACCTGTTCGACGTCGATGGAAACCGCTATATCGACTACGTCGGCTCCTGGGGGCCGATGGTCGCCGGCCATGCGCGGCCGGAGGTGCTGGCGGCGGTCGAGAAGACCATGCGCGATGGCCTCAGCTTCGGCGTGCCGAATGCCCTCGAGGTGGAGATGGCCGAAGCGCTCACCCACATCGTTCCGAGTTGCGAGATGGTGCGGATGGTGAACTCCGGCACGGAAGCCACCCTGTCGGCGATCCGGGTCGCGCGCGGCGTGACCGGACGCACGCGGATCGTGAAGTTCGAAGGGTGCTACCACGGCCATGGCGACAGCTTCCTGGTCAAGGCCGGCAGCGGCGTCATGACGCTGGGCCTGCCCAACTCGCCGGGCGTGCCGGATGCGCTGGCCGACCTGACGACGACGATCCCCTACAACGACTTCGAGGCCGCCAGCACGCTGTTCGAGGAGATCGGCGGTGAGATCGCCGGCCTGATCATCGAGCCGATCGTCGGCAACGCCAACTGCATCCTGCCGCGCGATGGCTACCTCCAGCACCTGCGCGAGCTCTGCACGCGCCATGGCGCGCTGCTGATCTTCGACGAGGTGATGACCGGCTTCCGCGTGGCGCTCGGCGGCGCGCAGGCGCGCTACGGCATCACGCCCGACCTGAGCACCTTCGGCAAGATCATCGGCGGCGGCATGCCCGTCGGCGCCTACGGCGGTAAGCGGGAGTACATGTCGCAGGTCGCGCCGAGCGGCCCGATCTACCAGGCCGGCACGCTGAGCGGCAACCCGGTGGCGATGGCCGCGGGCCTGGCGACGCTGGCGCTGATCCGGGAGCCGGGTTTCCACGACGAGCTGGAGCGCCGCACGCACCAGTTGTGCGATGGCCTGGAGGCCGCCGCGCACGAAGCCGGCGTGGCGTTCCACACCACGCGCGCACCGGGCATGTTCGGGCTGTACTTCCGGGAAGGCCCGGTCGAGACGTTCGAGGACGCGAAGGCCTCGGACGGCGACAAATTCAAGCGCTTCTTCCACGGCATGCTGGAGCGCGGGGTGTACCTCGCGCCCTCCGCCTTCGAAGCCGGTTTCATGTCCAGCGCGCACGGCGACGCCGAGATCGCGCATACGGTGAAGGCCGCGCGCTCGGTGTTCGGCGACCTGCGCTGACGCCGGCGAGCGGCGCCGGGATCAGGTCCCGGCGTAGTCGCGGAGCGCCGCATGCAGGCGCTCCATGCCCTCGGCGACGTCGGTGTCGCCGATGTTCAATGCCGGGACGAAGCGCAGGACGTCCGGCCCCGCCTGCAGCAACAGCAGGCCGTGGTCCACGCAGCGGTCGAGGATCTCCGCGGCCTTGCCGGCATGCGCCGCGCGCAACTGGGCGCCGATCATCAAACCGCGCCCGCGCACCTCGCTGAACAAGCCCAGCTCGTCGTCGACGCGCGACAAGGATGCGCGGATCGCTTCCGCCTGGCGCGCGACATTGTCGAGGATGGCCTGCGACGACAGCTCGGCCAGCACCACGCGGGCGACGGCCGCGGCCAGCGGATTGCCGCCGAACGTGGTGCCGTGGGCACCGAAGGTGAGGGTCTCGCTGACGCGCGGACCGGCCAGCATCGCACCGATCGGCATGCCGCCGCCGAGCGCCTTGGCCAGGGTCACCACGTCGGGCACCACCGCGTATCCCTCGCAGGCGAAGAGACGGCCGCTGCGGCCCATGCCGCACTGGATCTCGTCGAGCACCAGGAGTGCGCCATGGCGGTCGCACAGCGCGCGCAGGCCCTGCAGGAACGCGTCGGTGGCGGGCATCACCCCGCCCTCGCCCTGGACCGGTTCGACCAGCACCGCGCAGACGTCTCCGCCGGCCATGGCGGCTTCCGCGGCGGCCAGGTCGTTGAAGTCGCTGTAGCGGAAACCTGCAGGCAAGGGCTCGAAGCCCTCCTGGTACTTCGGCTGCGCGGTCGCGGTCACGGTGGCGAGGGTGCGGCCGTGGAAGCTGCCCCGGAAGCTCAGGATGACGCGGCGCTCCGGCGGCCGGCCCTCGCCGGTCGCCCATTTGCGCGCGAGCTTGATCGCCGCCTCGTTGGCCTCGGCTCCGGAGTTGCACAGGAACACGCGGCGCGCGAACCCGCTGGCCTCGACCAGGTCCCGCGCCAGCTCGAGCGGCGGCGCGCTGACGAAGACGTTGCTGGTGTGCCAGAGCTTGCCCGCCTGCGCGGTCAGCGCCTCGACGAGGGCCGGGTGGGCGTGGCCCAGCGCATTGACCGCGATGCCACCGCCGAAGTCGACGTACTCGCGACCATCGAGGTCATGGATGCGCGAACCCTGGCCCCGGTCCAGCACGATACGGCGCGGCCGGTACACCGGCACGTAGTAATCGTCGGCAAGGGCGCAGAGGGAGTCGTTGGCAGTGCTCATGGTGTCCTGGGACCG
>JAUIJO010000238.1 GCA_030431185.1 Gammaproteobacteria bacterium
CCCTCGCCGCCTCGCTCGAGCACCTGGCCGAGACCACCGGCAACGCCCGCGCGAAGGTGCTGGCCGATGCGCTCGACGTCGCCAACGGCCGCTTCCTCGACGAGAACAAGTCGCCCTCGCGCAAGGTCGGCGAGCTCGACAACCGCGGCAGCCATTTCTACCTGGCCATGTACTGGGCGCAGGCGCTGGCCGACCAGGACGCCGACGCGGCGCTGAAGTCGACCTTCGCCCCGCTGGCGAAGGCGCTGGCCGACAAGGAGGACAGCATCGTCGCCGAACTCAATGCGGTGCAGGGCCAGCCGGTCGAGATGGGCGGCTACTACCACCCCGACCTGGCCAAGCTGGGCAAGGCCATGCGCCCGAGCCCGACGCTCAACGACGCCCTGGCGAAGCTGTCGGCCTGATCTCCCGGTCCAGTCCAGCCACGAGAAAGCGCCCCACCCGGGGCGCTTTTTTTGTGGGGAATGGGGAATGGGGAGTGGGCGCGGCGCGTGGGAGCGCACTTGCCGTCATCCCAGCGAACGCTGGGATCCAGCCTTTCCGCCCGCCCCACCTGCCGCTGGCGCTTCGGACATCACCCGTCTCGAGTCACCACTCATCCATCTTCGACCGAGCCAGGAACAAAACGTCAAGAACCAGAGCTGGATCCCAGCGTTCGCTGGGATGACGGGCAAAGGCGCGTCGCACGCTTTTGACCTTCCGGGGAATGATGCGACGGCATCGTGCCCAGACCCGGAGGGCGGCGTGCAGGGATGCACGCCGTTTTTCGATTGAGCCTGGGTGAGATCGATGCTTGCTTGCGAGCCACTGGCTCGCGCATCGCTCGAACGCACGCGCTGCGAGCGCGGGCCGGACGTTGGCCGCAGGCCAAAGGCGAATCGAAAAATCCCCGCGCACGTCCGGAGGCCAACGGGAGCTCTGGCCAGGGGCCCTTTCTTTGGGTGACGTTTCTTTGGGCCAGCAAAGAAAGGTCACCCGCCCCGACAGGGGCGGAAGCTCTTGCTCCAAAAAAAGCTTCAAGTCGCCTCAGGGCAGTCGAGCCGAAGGCGACAACCATCGTCGCCCGCATGCACCACGATCGATGGGTTTTGCTTCGCGCTACCCATCCTACAATCCTGCCGTTGCCGTTGCCGTTGCCGTTGCCGTTGCCGTTGCCGTTGCCGTTGCCGTTGCCGTGGATTCTGGTCTTTCGCGACCTGAAGGCCGCCGAGCACCGCAGGCCGGAGCGGCCGTAGAGGCGCCCTTGTTTGAGCGAAGCGAGTTTGGGCGCCGTGCCGCTTCGGGTGAGGAGCACAGGGTACCGGGGCGGCGAAGCTGGCCCGGCGGACGTCCGGAAGCAAACGGTTTTGGTTCCTTTTGACACGACAAAAGGAACTCGCACGCGAAGCGGGCGAAAGCTCTTGCTTCAAAGAAACATCAAGTCGCCTTGGGGCGGGCAGAGCCGAAGGCGACACACACCTTCGCCCACCCGCACCGCGATCGATGGGTGGTTTTGCTTCGCGCTACCCATCCTACGACCGGGGATGACGGGCAGTAGGCGGCGTACAGCCGTGGCCCGCGTATGCGCAGCCGGGATCGGCAGGGGAAGCGGTCATGTCCGAACGCGGCCTTCGGACGTATCCAGGCCAACGAGCTGGGCGATGAGGCCACGCAGCACGTCTGCGAGGTTGGACACCCCATGAACGGCGCCCAGGACCACGTTGATGAGGTCCGGAACCTCGTCCATGAAGTCTGGAACCCCTCGCGCGAGGTCGCGCACCTCACGGACGGGGCCCGGCACCTCGCGCGTGAGGCCTGCCACCTCGTCGATGAGGTCTCGAACCTCATGCATGAGATTCGGGACCTCGTTTTGGATGGGGATGGGCACACGATCGCCGAAGATGATGGACGGACCTGTGATGGATGATTCGTGCCGGTTGGGGGCCATCGGCATGTCGGGCGGGCGGAAAGGCTGGATCCCAGCGTTCGCTGGGATGACGGCAAGTGCACGCCCGCGCGCCGCTCTCTATTCCCTATTCCCTATTCCCTATTCCCTATTCCCTATTCCCTATTCCCTATTCCCTATTCCCCATTCCCTATTCCCCATTCCCCATTCCCTGCCCCCCCCAGCCCACACACTGTGGGGGTCGCCCGTCCCCGCACGACGCCATGTCAGCCGTGCCAGCCAGGCGAAGCCGACGGCGAGGGCGAGCGCGCCCGCGTCGATCGCGAACAGGTTCCAGTGGCCCGCCGCCGCGGCCCGCCAGAACCATGCCCCGGTGGCCGCGCCGTGGGCGAGCGGCACCAGTGCGGTCACCAGGGCCGCCAGCCCAAGCAGCTCGCGTGCCGCGCGCGCCGGGGGACGCAGGGCCGCCCATGCGACGCACGCGCCCCAACTGGCGAAGCACGCCCCGCGCACGGCGGCATCCAGCTCGCCCGCGTAGCCCAGCCACGGCCACTGCGCCAGTTGTGTCGTAACGAATGCCACCGAGATCGCCACGCACACGCCGATGCAGACCCCGACCGTCGCCTTGGCCATGACCAGCGGTGCGCGTCCCTGCTGGGCCTGGCGCCGCTTGCGGCGCGATTCGATCCACAACAGGTTGCCCGAATAGAACAGGAAGGCACCGCCGAGCCCCAACAGGAAGTACAGCCCGGGCACCGCGGCATTGCCGAACTCGCCGAAGTGCAGCGCGTAGGCCGCGGCGAGGGTCGCGTGGTTGGCGTCGCGCCTGCCCGGCAGCTGGGTGGCGATCACCTCGCCGGTGTGGGCATTCAACGCGACGGTGCCCAGCGGCCCCAGCGCGCCCGGCGATTCGCCGGTGATCTCGATGGTCGCATGGGCGTCGCCGGCGTGGGCCAGCTTGAGATAGGCCGGCTCGAAAGCCTCCAGCCCTTGCGCGCGCGCGGTGGCGACGGCGACGTCGGCCAGCCGCGCGAGCGGCGCCGGCGAGGCAGGCGCACCGGCCGCCCCGCGCTGTGGCGCGGTGTCCATCGCCGCGGGCACCGCCTGCATCGCCTCACCGCGATGGACGAGCGGATCGATCGCCGCCAGGGTCACGAACATCAGGCACAGCAGCGCGCCAGTGACCGCGAACATGGTGTGCATCGGCAGGCTGAGCACGCCGACCACGTTGTGCGCGTCCTGCCAGAAGCGCTTGAGGTTGCGGCCGGGACGCAGGGCGAACAGGTCGCCGACCAGTTTCGGCAGGTGGATCACCACGCCCGACAACAGGGCCAGGCCGTAGAGCAGGCTCACCGCGCCCATCAGCCAGGTGCCGGCCACCGGGATGCCCAACGAGTAGTGCAAAAGGTTGACCAGTTCGGAGAGCACGCCGCCGAAGGGCTTTTCGCTGCCGGCGGGGTCATCGAGCGTGGCGAACTGCCACACGCCCGCCTCGTCCTGCCAGTAGCTCGTGGCCACCGGGTACTCGGCGCCGGGGAACACCATGCCGACGTGGACGCGGGCCGCGGGATGGCGGGCGAGCGTCTCGTCGAGCAGGCGCTGCGCGTCGTCGAGCGTCTGCGGGGCGGACGCCATCGTGCGGGGCGATTCCCAGGCCTGCAGGTCGTGGTGGAACACGGTCAGCGCGCCGGCATAGAAGGCCACGAACAGCGCGAAACCGGCCACCAGCCCGGTCCAGGTATGCACGGCGGTGAAGGTGCGCAGCGTGCCGGAGCGGAGTTTCATCGGATCGGCCTCATTGCACCCAACCCAGGCCCTGGAGCCCCCAGAGGGTCCCCAGGCAGACCACGGCCAGGCCGCTCAGCCACGCCCACGCACGAGGTCCGCTGGCGAACAGGAACGCCGCGCCGGCCACGCATACCCACAGGGGGAACACCGCCACCAGCCCGGGGACCAGGGTCGATTGCCACGGCCCGGGCAATGCCCAGCAGACCAGGCCCATCACTCCGACGGCAAGGAAGAATCCCGGCACCAGGGCCGCGGTGGCGCGCCCCCACATCAGCCGCCACCCCGCGGCGGCGACGCGATGTCGCCGATCGCCCCCAGCCAGGGCAGCAGCATCGCCGCCAGCATCCAGCTGCCGAGCACCAGGCACAGTCCGGCGCCGGCACCGAGGCCCACGACAGCCAGCGCCAGCGCGAGTCCCGCCAGCCCCAGGCCCGCGCGGCCGCCGTGCCGATGCAGCGCGCGCAGCCGCGGGAGGCGGCAGTGCCCGCTCCCGCCGTAGCACGCCACGGCCGACGCGCAGGCGAGCAGGCAGGCGGCGATGGACAGGCCGGTGCTCATGGATACGCTCGATGCCCGCCCGCGCTCACCAGCGCAGGC
>JAUIJO010000239.1 GCA_030431185.1 Gammaproteobacteria bacterium
GCTTCGCGGCGACCGGGAAGTGTTGATCAGGCATGGCGACGAGGTGTACCGGCTCCGCCACACGCGCAATGACAAGCTGATCCTCACCAAATAGCGCGCGGCTCACCGGCCCTCGAGGGCCGGGACCCCACCCTGCGCGCCCTCACGCGAAAGCAATCGTCACGCGAAGGCGAGCGGCGTCGCCGGCTGCACCGGCGCGGCAGGCGGAGGCGGCGGGGTCGGCACCCGGGCCCCGGGCGGCGGCGGGGGCGTTGGCGCAGCCGGCGGCGTCGGCGCGGCCGGTGGCGGCGGTGGCGCGGGTGGCGCGGGTGGCGCGGGCGGGCGCGGCAGGTTGATCACCATCGGCTCGGGTACCCGTACCTGGGCGGTGGACGCCTTGCGGTCGCGCAGGTACTCCACGGCCACCTGGCTGCCGGAATCCTTGCCGCGGAACGCGTCCATCGCCTCGCGCGGCGTGGTCACGGTCTTGCCGTCGACCTTGCGGATCACGTCGCCGGCCTGCAGGCCCTTCAGTTCCGGCCCCGTGCTCAGCACGAGCACACCCGATCCGGCACCGAAGTAGCGACCCAGGCTCGCGTCCACGGAGGCGAGGTTGAGACCATTCCAGCGGAAGGCTTCCATCAGCATCGGGCTGGCGCAGTCACCGTCCGCACAGCCGGAGCGGCTGAGTTCGATGATCTCGGTGCGCACGCGGGGCGCCGCCATGCCCGCCTTGCCCATCGCACCGGGGTTGCCCTCGATGATGAAGGCCTCGTGCGCGCCGGGCGCGCCGTCGGACCTGACATGCGTGATCGAATCGGCCTCCAGCTCCCAGTTGCCGTCGGGCGCCGGATGCCACATCACCTTGCCCCGGGGCATCACGGAGACACCGTCGCCGCCCCGGAACACCATGACGCGTTCGCTGAGCTGGGGCGTGGCGTCGACCTCGGCGGGCTTGCCATCGCGCTCGTAACGGATCGAAACCGGGGTCTCGGTCGAAAGGCCGGACAGCAGTTCGCGCGAGCGCGCCAGGCGGTCGTCGGCGCTCGTGCCCGTCACCGGCTTGCCATCGACGCCCAGGAGCCGGTCGCCGCCGCGGAGCCCGGCCTTGGCCGCGGCGCTGCCAGGAGTCACGGCCGCGATCCGCACCCCGCTCGAGGCATCGGGCGCCAGGACCACGCCGATCACCGGCGAGCGCGTGTCGCGACGCTCGATGACGATCGGATCGCCGGAGGCCCCACCGTTCGCCCGGGTCAATTCGGCGAAGCGCCGCGCGGCACGGTCGAGTTCGGCGCGCGCTGCTTCAAGCTCGTGCCGGGCGGACGCGGGATCCGGCGGAGGCGGCGTCTGTGCATGGATCGCCCCGGCGGCGAGCGCCAGGCTGCAGGCCAACCAGAGGGCATGGGAAGGAAAGGCTTTCATGGCGTCCTCGTTTTCATGTCGTCGTCGAAGTGGGGTGGGTGCTCAGTCCACGCGTACCAGCGTGGCCTCGTAATCGCGGCCCTGCGATGCCATCAGGCGCTGGGTGGTTTCCAGGCCCGCCAGGTCGCGCAGGGCGCCGACGCGGGCCTCCCACAATTGCAGTCGCGCATCCGGCAGCAGGTCCGGTTGCGACAGCGATGCGTCGATGCCCCCGATGCGCGCGTCGATCGCCGCCGTCATCGTCGCCGCCGCCGCGCTGGACATGCCGTCGTCCCGCGCCAGCGCGACCATGGCCTCGAGCCGGGCGGATTCGGCATACAGGCGGTCGAAGGTCGTGCCGGTGGGCAGCGATGGCGCGCCATTGCCGGTTCGCGCCACGCGCGCCACGCCGGTTTCGAGCGCCACCCGGGGCTCGCGTGCCACGGCCGCGACATCCGTCGACCCGGCCGCGGAGGCCGGCGACATCCGGGTGGCGATCGCGCGGGCACCGTCGGACGCTTCCCGCAGGGAACCGTCGTCCGCAGGGTCGGTGCGCGGGGCAATGCCGCCTGTGTCCACCGCTGCGGCGACGGGCTCGATCGGCGCGATCGCGCGCGCCGGTGATCGCGGCGTCTGCGCCACGGTACGGGCGGCGGCGCTCGTCGCCTCGGACGGGCCCTTGCGCGACAGGAACGGGATGCCCACCGCGAGCGCCAGCGCCGCCGCGGCGGCCAGCCATGCCAGGCGACGGCGACCGTGCCCGTAACGGGCGCGAGGGCGCTCGCCCGCAGGCCTGGCCGTCGGCGAGGGAGCAGGGGCCATCGGCAGCATCGCGGCCATTCGCGGCCAGCCGTCGCCGGGTGGGGTCTCCATTTCCAGCGCAGCGAATGCGTCGCCCCAGGCGAGGGGCCGGGAGGCGCGCCCACGGTCGTGCCCGGACGTCAGTCCCGGGTCGGGCGTATCAGGCATGTCGGGTCTCCGGGATCAGTGCGGTGCGCAGGGAGGTGTCCGGCGCCGGTTCGAGCAATTGGCGGAGTCGCCGCGTACCGCGCGCCACCTGCGATTTCGAGAAACTCGCGGTGCGCTCCATCAGCAGGGCGATCTCGTCGTGCGTATAGCCCTCCGCGTGGTAAAGCCACAGTACGCTGCGGGTGACGGCGGGCAAGCGCGCCAACGCGCGTTGCAGCTGCGCGGCATCGGCCGCCGCCGGCGGCAGCGGGCCCTCGTCCTGCAGCCAGCTGTCGTCCTCGATGGCGACGTCCTGGGCGAAGCGGCGCTGGTGGCGAAGTCGCATCAACGCCTCGTTGACCGCCACCTGCCTCAGCCAGCCCCAGAACGGGCTGCCATTGCGGTGGCGGAACCCGCCCAGGTGGGCGAACACCTTGAGCATGGTGTCCTGCAGCACGTCGGCGGCCATCTCGCGGTCCCCGCACATGCGCAGGGCGAGCGTGAAGACGGGGCGCTCGAATGCGCGATACAGCTGCTCCATCGCGCCATGCTCGCCCGCCCGCGCGCGGTCCAGCAGCGCGTCCGGGACGTCGATGGCGAAGCTGGAGGCGGCTTGGGCAGGCATACATCCATCCTAGATGCGCCCGGCCGCGAAAACGTCGCAGCCCGTCGGGCCATGCCGCCGCCGCGCCGATGCCGGCGGTGTCTATACTCCACGCAGGATCAATCCTTGGGGGTGGGGCATGGAATTCGGAACGCTGTTGTCGCTCGTGCTCCTGTTCGCGGGCGTGGTCATCCTGTTCAAGACCGTGCGGGTGGTGCCACAGGGCTATGAGTGGACGGTCGAGCGGTTCGGCAAGTACACCCACACCATGACCCCGGGCCTGCATTTCCTGATACCGGTGGTCTACGGGGTGGGCCGCAAGGTCAACATGATGGAGCAGGTCCTCGACGTGCCGTCCCAGGACGTCATCACCCGCGACAACGCGGTGGTGAAGGTCGATGGCGTGGTGTTCTTCCAGGTGCTGGACGCGGCCAAGGCGGCCTACGAAGTGTCCAACCTGGAAGTGGCCATGATCGCGCTGGTGCAGACCAACATCCGCACCGTGATCGGGTCGATGGACCTGGACGAATCCCTCAGCCAGCGCGAGACCATCAATGCGCAGTTGCTGACGGTGGTCGACCAGGCCACCAACCCCTGGGGCATGAAGGTGACCCGGATCGAGATCCGCGACATCCAGCCGCCCAAGGACCTGGTGGACGCGATGGCCCGGCAGATGAAGGCCGAACGCGAGAAGCGCGCCAACATCCTCGAGGCGGAAGGCTTCCGCCAGGCCGCCATCCTCAAGGCCGAGGGCGAGAAGCAGTCGGCTATCCTCGAGGCCGAAGGCGAACGCGAGGCCGCGTACCGCGAGGCCGAGGCCCGCGAGCGCCTCGCCGAGGCCGAAGCCAAGGCGACCCAGCTGGTGTCCGATGCCATCGCCAAGGGCGACGTGCAGGCGATCAACTATTTCGTGGCCCAGAAATACGTCGAGGCATTCAAGTCGCTGGCCGAAGCGCCGAACCAGAAGTTCGTGCTGATGCCGATGGAGTCGTCCGGCATGCTCGGTTCGCTCGGCGGCATCGCCGAACTGGCCCGCCAGGCGATGGCCGACAAGGGCGCGCCCACGCCGCCGCGCATCGGGGGCTGAAGGCATGGACTGGAACTGGCAGACCACCGGCTGGGCGGCGATCGCCCTGCTGCTGTTCGCCGCCGAGGCGCTGGCGCCGGGCGCGTTCATGCTCTGGCTGGGCTTCGCCGCGGCGGCGGTGTTCGTGCTCGTGCTGGCGTTGCCCGGCGTGCCCTTGCTGGCGCAGGTGGCGGCGTTCGTGGTGCTCAGCTTTGTTTCGATCCAGGTCTACCGGACCTGGTTCCGGGGTCGCGAGCGACAGAGCGA
>JAUIJO010000240.1 GCA_030431185.1 Gammaproteobacteria bacterium
TGGCCAGGTTGCCGATCATCTCGCCGAGCGAGGAGTTCTTGCCGCCCACGCGGGCGAGGTCGGACAGGCGCAACTCATGCAGCCAGAGGATGTTCTCTTTCAAGACGGGGGACTCCTGGTACGGCGCGACGATCGGGCTGGGGCGGGGCGGGCACGCATGTCCCGCGGGCAAGCCGCTATGATCGCCTGTGCGCCGGGCGCTTACAAGGTTGATCCGGCGGGCTTTTTCGTATGGGCAGGGCACTTCCGCGGGGGTTCGGGCATGGGTTTGCGACCGGTTTTCTACATTTCAGACGGCACCGGCATCACCGCCGAGACCATTGGCCACACCCTCCTGACCCAGTTCCAGGAGACCCGCTTCGTCAGCGAGCGCATCTCCTTCGTCGACAGCGTCGAGCGCGCCCAGGAAGCGTCCGAGCGCATCCGCAAGGCCGCCGAGATGCATGGCGTGCGCCCGGTGATCATCAATTCCTGCGTCGACAACGAGGTCAGCGCCGTCCTGGAGCAGAGCGGGGGCCTGCTGCTGGACGTGTTCGCCCCGTTCATCGCGCCACTTGAGGAAGAGTTCGGCGAGACCCGCCGCCACGCGGTCGGCCAGGCCCACGGCCTCGTCGACTTCGAGACCTACCACCGGCGCATCAATGCGATGAACTACGCGCTGACCCACGACGACGGCGCCAGCATCGACTACGCCGAGGCCGACCTGATCCTGGTGGCGGTATCCCGTGCGGGCAAGACCCCGACCTGCGTCTACCTCGCGCTGCACTACGGCATCCGGGCGGCGAACTACCCCCTGACCGAGGAGGACCTGGAGCACGACCAGCTGCCGCCGCGCCTGCGTCCCTACCGCAACAAGCTGTTCGGACTGACGATCGATCCGGTGCGCCTGCAGCAGATCCGCCAGGAACGCCGGCCCGATTCCCGCTACGCGAAGTTCGAGACCTGCAAGCGCGAGGTCGCCGCGGCGGAGATGATGTTCCGTGCCGAGCGGATCCCCACGCTGAGCACCACCCACACCTCGATCGAGGAGATCTCCAGCAAGGTGCTGTCGACGCTGGGCATCCGTCGCGAAATGTTCTGAGCGCCAGGCCGGCGCGGTCGCGGGGGTGAATCCTGAAGGTATGCCCCATCGTGGCCGCGGTCAACGCTGCCGCAATCGAGCACGCGCGTGTAGGATCGAACCATGCCGATGCTCGCCACCACCGCTGAACGCCTGCCCCGACTCAACCGCTTCGGTTGGCTGATGGGCCTGTACGGCGAGAACCACGGGCGCTTCCAGCGCCTGTTCGCGCCGGGGCGGTTGGAGGTCGGTCGGCATCGTTCGACGGTGGGCGATGGGCTGGACCTGTGCCTGGACGTGATCGAGCAGCACCGGTACACGACCGAACTGCGCCTGACCTACGCGATGCCCGATCCGGTGACCGGCGAACCCGACCCGTCGGCGTGGTTGCGGGTGTACCACGACACCCGCCAGCTGGAGGCGACGCACTGCTACATCGGGCGTCGCTGGCAGGACGTCATCGGCCTGTATCCGCCGCCCGCCGAGGTGGTCGGGCACCGCATGCGCATGAACACGTTCCTCGGAAAATGGCTGGAGTACCTGGGCGAACGCGGCCACGGCATCGCGACCTTGCGCGGGCCGGAAATTGTTTCTGAAGAAGTCATCAAAACCGCTTGACGACTTCGGGAACGGCCCCTAACATAGCCGTCTTTCCAGCACGTGGGGCCATAGCTCAGCTGGGAGAGCGCTACAATGGCATTGTAGAGGTCGGCGGTTCGATCCCGCCTGGCTCCACCAAAATCTGGAAATGAAGTACCTCTGAAGCTGTACCTCGTCCCCATCGTCTAGAGGCCTAGGACACAACCCTTTCACGGTTGCGACCGGGGTTCGAATCCCCGTGGGGACGCCATATCAAGAAGCAGAAGCCCGCCTCGCGCGGGCTTTTGTTTTTCCGGCGAGGCGCTTTTTCTTTCTGTCCGTGTCGCCACGAGGCTGCGTCTGCTGGCGCTGCGCAGCCCGTAGGATGGGTAAAGCAAAGCGCAACCCATCACCGCGTCCGCCATGGGTTCTTGCCCCCTACGGGCCGGACGATCGCACCTGGCATCGTCGCATCACACCAAAGACTGGATGCCGGCCTTGGCCGGGACGACGCTTCCGGGCGCGACGCGATCGCCCATTCCGTTCCGCCGCGAGGACAACAGCGGGGCCGTCCTGACCTCTTGTCGCGACCCGTCATCCCAGCGAAAGCCGGGATCCAGCTTCTCGCGTCGCTCGGCGGACGGAGGAGGGCAGCTGCGTCGCGAGCGAATCTCCCGGGAGCCCGAGTTGCCGCGGGCAGATGGGGTGCTTCAATATGCGGGCGGTTAATCCGCGCTGGCGTACGATTCGACGATGTCCCGTTCTTCGCTCCTGCTGCGTGTCCTGCTCGCACTGCTGCTGGTCCTCAATGGCATCGGCGGGGCGGCGGCGTCCGCGCGCATGGCGGTCCAGCACGGAATCGCAGGCATGGCCATCGCGATCGAAGCAGCGCAGTCCGATAGGCGGGCGCCCTGCCACGAGGGCATGTCGACACCCCATTCGGCGACGGCCGAAGACCTCGCCTCTTCCGGCGCTCATTCCCCCGATGCCGACTGCTGCGCCGACGGCAGTTGCCTGTGCGCCTGCGTGCTGCACTGCCCGGCGGTGCCGATGGTGGCGACGTTCGCCTTGTCGCCGGCACCCGGCGACGTCATCCCCCGTGGCGCTGTGGATGGCAGCCCCGACCCGATCCGCACCCACCTGATCCGACCTCCGATCCGCTGATCGCAACCCGGCACCTCGTGCCGTCGCGCGTCTTCCGAGCCGGTCCTGGCCTCGTGCATGGGCCCGTCCTGACGCGAGTCCGTCTCCCCGTCCGGGGGACGTTGCCGATATCCAGCGGAGTCGTACATGTCTTTCCATCATGGTGGGGGAGATCCCGCCGCTTTCTCCCGTCGTCGCTTCGTCCAGGGCCTGGCCGCCGGTGGCGTGCTCGCCGGCCTGGGGCCCTGGTCCGCCCGCGCCGGGGCCACGTCGTCACCGATGCCGGGCGCGGTGTTCGCCGGCACCGACTTCGATCTCGCCATCGGCGAGTCGCCGGTCAATTTCACTGGCCGCACGCGGCCGGCCATCACGGTCAACGGCCGTCTACCTGCGCCGCTGCTGCGCTGGAAGGAAGGTACCACCGTCAACCTGCGGGTCCACAACCGCTTGCCACCGGGCTCCCTGCACGGCGATGCAACGTCCATCCATTGGCACGGCATCATCCTGCCGGCGAACATGGACGGCGTGCCCGGCCTCAGCTTCGACGGCATCGCACGCGGCGAGGCCTACCACTACCGCTTCGACGTCAACCAGGGCGGCACCTACTGGTACCACAGCCACTCCGGTTTCCAGGAGCAGGCCGGCCTGTACGGCCCGCTGGTGATCGATCCGATCGCGCCGGAACCCTTCGCCTTCGATCGCGACCATGTGGTGATGCTCTCGGACTGGACCGACCTGGACCCGGCGGCCCTGTTCGCGCGCCTCAAGAAGATGGCCAGCCATGACAACACCTACATGCGCACCGTCGGCGACTTCGTCCGCGACGTCGAGCGCAAGGGCCTGGCCGACACCCTGGACGACCGCGGCATGTGGGGCGACATGCGGATGACGCCGACCGACCTGTCCGACGTCAATGCAAGCACCTACACCTACCTGATGAACGGGACGACTTCGCTGGGCAACTGGACGGGCCTGTTCCGCAGCGGCGAGAAGGTCCGCCTGCGCTTCATCAACGGCTCGGCGATGACCCATTTCGACGTTCGCATTCCGGGGCTGAAGATGACGGTGGTCGCTTCCGATGGCATGTACGTGCACCCGGTGACCGTCGACGAATTCCGCATCGCCGTCGCCGAGACCTTCGACGTCATCGTCGAGCCGAGCGGCCAGGACGCGTTCACCATCTTCGCGCAGGACATGGGACGCACCGGACACGTCAGCGGCACCCTGGCGACGCGCGTGGGTTTGCGCGCGCCGATCCCGGCGGTCGACCCGCGGCCGATCCTCACCATGGCCGACATGGGCCACGGCGGCATGGGCGGCATGAAGGGCGGGGAAGGGGCCTGTGGTGCGGCCATGGGGCACGGCGGCGGCCATGACATGTCCGCCATGGCGCATGGCGACGGCATGCAGTCGCATCCGGCCAGCGAGGCGGGCAATCCGCTCGTCGACATGCAGACGATGGCGCCCGAGCC
>JAUIJO010000241.1 GCA_030431185.1 Gammaproteobacteria bacterium
AGATGACCGACCCGCAGTTCAGTGGCCAGACCAAGGAGCGCCTGTCCTCGCGCCAGGCCGCGGGCTTCGTCGAGGGCGCCGCGCACGATGCCTTCAGCCTGTGGCTCAACCAGCACGTCGAGCTGGGCGAGCGGATCGCACAGCTGGCGATCGAGCGTGCCAGCGCACGCCTCAAGACCGAAAAGCAGGTCACCCGCAAGAAGGTCACCCAGGGCCCCGCCCTGCCCGGCAAGCTGGCGGACTGCACCAGCCAGGACCTCTCGCGCACCGAACTGTTCCTGGTGGAGGGCGACTCCGCCGGTGGCAGTGCCAAGCAGGCGCGCGACAAGGACTTCCAGGCGATCATGCCCCTGCGCGGCAAGATCCTGAACACCTGGGAAGTCGCGTCCGGCAGCGTGCTGGCCTCGCAGGAAGTGCATGACCTGGCGGTCGCCATCGGCTGCGACCCGGGCAAGGAGGACATCAGCGGCCTGCGCTACGGCAAGGTCATCATCCTCGCCGACGCGGACTCCGATGGCCTGCACATCGCCACCCTGCTCACCGCGCTGTTCCTCAAGCACTTCCCCGCCCTCGTCGCAGCCGGCCACGTGTTCGTGGCGATGCCGCCGCTGTTCCGCGTCGACCTGGGCAAGCAGGTGTTCTACGCGCTCGACGAGGAAGAGAAGCGCATCCTGCTGGAGAAGATCGAGCGGGAGAAGGCCGAGAAGAAGAAGGGCTCCGCCGGCGCCGTCAGCGTGACCCGCTTCAAGGGCCTGGGCGAGATGAACCCCTCGCAGCTGCGCGAATCCACCGTCCACCCCGACACCCGCCGACTGGTGCAGCTGACCGTCGGCGACGGCGACGGCACGCATTCGCTGATGGACATGTTGCTGGGCAAGAAGCGGGCATCGGACCGCAAGGCGTGGCTCGAAACCAAGGGCGACCTGGCCACCCTGGAAGTCTGACGGGCCATTGACTGTCCGGGGCCGTGGCGACGGCATCGACATCCCGGCGTCGGACATCGCCGCCTGGTGCGGCTTGAGACCCAGGGCGACCTGGCCACGCTCGAGGCCTGGCCAAGGCTGGCTCCGTTACCTGCGCCCCACCAGGAACACGCCGAGCAGCACCAGGGTGGTGCCGGCGACCTGCCAGGCGCCCATCGGCTCGCCGAGCAGGAACACGCTCAGCACGATGGTCGAGACCGGCCCCAGCATGCCGATCTGGGCCGCCTGCGCCGAACCGATGCGGGCGACCGCCATCATCACCGCGAGCACCGGCAGCACCGTGCACACGGTGCCATTGAGCAGTGAAAGCATGAACACCTGTGGCGCCAGCGAGGCCAGGCCGTCGAGCGGCCGCAGCAGCAGGAACTGGCCGATGCACAGGATGCAGGCCACCGTGCTGGCGTAGGCGGTCAGGCGCACCGCGCCGACCCGCTCGACCACCTCGCCACTGCCGATCAGGTACAGCGCGTAGGACAGTGCGCTGCCGAACACCAGCAGGCTGCCCAGCGCAACGTTGCTGCCGCCGACGTCGAGATCGTGGGCCACCGCCAGCACCACGCCGGCGTAGCTCAGGGCGAGCGCGACCAGTTGCATGCGGGTGACCCGGCGGCCAAGGAACAACACCCCGATCAACAGGACCAGCGTGGGGTTGAGGTAGAGGATCAGCCGTTCGAGCGTCGCGGTCACGTGCGCCAGGCCGGCGAAGTCCAGGAAGCTGGCCAGGTAGTAGCCGAGCCCGCCGAGCATCGCGATGCGCCAACGGTCGCCACGGGCCAGCGGCGGCAAGTGGCGCCAGGCCCAGGCCGCCATCGCCAGGAAGAATGGCAGCGCCACCACCATGCGCAGGGCCAGCAACGTGATCGCGTCGACCTGGTACCGGTAGGCGAGCTTGACGATGATCGCCTTGCCCGAGAACGCGATCGCCCCGAACACCGCCAGCAGCACGCCCTGCAGGTGGTGGCCGTCCAGGAGGGAGGCCGCGGGCGGTGCCGCCGCGCCGTGCGTGGAGCGTACCGGCGCGACGTCGAGGGGCTGCGCCAGTTCGGCATCGGCCTCGCGGTCGGGGTCGCCCCCTGTCACGCGCATCCGCCCGCGCAAGTCAGAGCGTGCATTCGAGCAGGCGCCGGATCAGCGCCTGGAGTTCGCGGGCACGCCCGGGCAGGTATTCCCGGCTGTCTTCGTCCATGTAGTTCAGCTGCGCGAGCTCGAGCTGCACGGCGTCGATGCCCGCCTCCGGCCGGCCGTAGTGGCGCGTGATGTGGCCGCCCTTGAAACGTCCGTCGACGACATGGCTGTAGCTCGACTGGGCTTCGAGCACCGCTTGCAGCCGTTGGGCCAGCGCGGGCGAACAGCTCGTGCCCGCGGCGGTCCCCAGGTTCAGGTCCGGCAGGCGCCCGTCGAACAGGAACGGCACTTCACTGCGGATGGAATGCGCTTCCCACAGCACCGCGCGTCCATGCACCGCGCGGATGCGTTCCAGCTCCCCGGCCAGGGCCTCGTGGTAGGGCCGCCAATAGCGCTGCACCCGCGCGCCCACCTCGTCGGCATCCGGCGCCTCGCCCTCGAGGTAGACCGGCTCGCCACTGAACTGGACCGCGGGACACAGGCCCGTGGTGTTCTGCCCCGGGTACAGGGACACATCATCCGGCGGGCGGTTGAGGTCGACCACATAGCGCGAATGCCGCGGCACCAGCACCGAGGCACCCATGTCGAGTGCGAAGTCGTACAGGCGCGCCACGTGCCAGTCGGTGTCCGGCGACCGACGGGCGTCGGGCCGCATGCGGGCTGCAATGTCGTCGGGAATCAGGCTGCCGTCGTGGGGAACGCTGACCAGCAGCGGCGCGCTGCCCATGTGCAGGGTGCAGATGTCCATGGGCGGCATTGTATAGGGGTGATTGGTGATTGGTGATTGGTGATTGGTGATTGGGGCTTGGAACTGGCACGAACCACAAACCACGAATTACGAATTACGAATTACCCATCTCGAATCACGAATCACGAATCACGAATTACGAATCACCAATCACCAATCACCACCAATCAACGCATCAACACCACTTCCTCGGCGCTGGTCGGATGGATCGCGATGGTGTCGCTGAGGTCGTCCAGGGTGATGCCCTTGCGGATGGCGACGGCGAAACCCTGGAGGATTTCATCGGCGGATTCGCCGAGCAGGTGAAGGCCGACCACGCGGCGGTCCTCGCCGACGCAGACGAGCTTGAACAGGCTGCGCTGCGGTGTGTCGGTCAGCGCCTCCAGCATGGGCCGGAAGCCGCTGGTGTAGACGTGCACCTGGTCGCCATGGCGGTCGCGCGCGTCGGCTTCGCTCAGGCCGATGGTGCCCAGCGGCGGATGCGAGAACACCACGGTGGCGACCTGCGCCAGGTCGAGCGAGGCGTCCTCCCGGCCACCGAAGAGATGGTCCATCAGGCGACGGGCCGCGGCGATGGCCACCGGCGTCAGCGCGATGTCCGCGGTGACGTCGCCGACCGCGTAGATGCCTTCCCGCGACGTGGCGTGGCCCGCGTCGACGCGGATGTGTCCCTTCGCATCGGTGTCGACACCCGCTGCCTCCAGCCCGAGATCGCGCGTGTTGGGCCCGCGCCCCGTCGCCAGCAGGACCTTGTCGTAGGGACCATGCGACCCGCCCCGGCCATCGCGCAGCCGGAACTGCCCGCCGTCCTTTTCGATCGCGGTGGTGTCGGTTCCCAGGTGCAGGCGGATGCCCGCCTGCCTGTAGTCGTCCGCCAGCTGCGCGACGACGTCGGCGTCGAAGCCATTGAGCAGGCGATCGCCGCGCACCTGCAGCTCCACGTGGCTGCCAAGCGACTGCAGCACACCGGCCAGTTCGACGGCGATGTATCCACCGCCGACCACCGCCACGCGTCCGGGTGCCTCGCACCAGTTGAAGAAGTCGTCGGACACGTCGGCCAGCGCCGCGCCCGGGATGTCGGGGCGCAACGCATGGCCGCCGGTGGCGACGAGGATCCTGTCGGCGGAGACCCGCATGCCGTCGTCGCACTCCACCGTGCGGGGATCCACGAAGCGTACCCGTCGCGGCATGTGGACGATGGACGCGGCGTCCAGCCGCCGGCGGTAGCTCTGGTGGATGTTGTGGATGTAGCGCTCGCGGTGGGTGATGAAGGTCGGCCAGTCCAGCGCGCCCGACGCGGCGTCGAAGCCCAGCACGCGCCCCATGCGGATGCGACGCCCGACCTCGGCCGCCAGCCACATCGCCTTCTTCGGCACGCAGCCCACGTTGACGCAG
>JAUIJO010000242.1 GCA_030431185.1 Gammaproteobacteria bacterium
TGCAGTGGAGGCGTCCAGCGTCGAGCCGGGACGGCCGCCGCGATCCCGACCGATTCTATCGTTCACGCCAGGCGAAGGGGTCGCCGCCAACTACCCCACCCCGCCATCTCCCAACCACCCGAATCACCAATCACGAATCACCCGTCAACCAGCCGGCGTGCAACTCAGGCGCGTGCCATAGAAGTCGACGGTCGCCTCGCCCTGGTGCTCCCAGAACTCCACGCCTTCCCTGCCGTATTTGCTGCCGCTGGCGGCGGGCTGTGCGATGGCGATGGCCTGGTCGTTGCCGAGCGCGAGCACGGCCGCGCGCGGTTCGATGTCGTTGTAGAACGTCGCGGTGAACGGTTGGCTGTCGCCTTCGCAGTCGAACGCCACGGCCTTGGACGCGCCCGCTTCGCCGCCGTTGATCTGCAACTCGACCAGGCGGGTCTGGTAGGCCTCGCGCACGCAACGCTGGGTGTCCTCGGCCTTCCAGCACTCGTCGCGTCCCTTGACCCAGCCGCGCTGGGTGGCCTGCAGGGCGTCGTGGTCGGCGCCGGCCGTGGCCGCCATGCGCTTCGCGTAGAGGGCTTCCAGTTGCCTGTCGAGCGCGGCCAGGGCCGGGTCGGAGCAGACCATCTTCTCGCTGTCGTTGCTGGCCTTGGCGCAATCGAAGGACGGGCCGCTGGCCGGGTCCACATCCGATGGCGACATGATCGACGGCGGCGCCATGTCCCCGGGGGACATGCCTTCGGCCGGCCCCATGTCGGCATCGCTCATGCCCTCCGCCGGCCCCATGTCCCCGGGGGACATGCCTTCGGCCGGCCCCATGTCGGCGTCCGTCATGCCCTCGGCGGAGGCGGCCTCGGCGGAGGGGTCCCCGCCGGGATCGTCGGGCGCCTGCGGCTGGCAGGCCGACAGCGCGAGAATCCCGAAGGCGAGCAGGATGGGCGCGGCGAACGGTGCATGCTTCACGTCGGTAACTCCTCTTGGATCACGTAAGGCGACAGCCTCCGGCGCGCGGCGTGACGACGGAGGCAAGATGGCGCCCGGGGGCTCAGGCGGCGGTACCGATCGGGCAGCTGACCCCGGTGCCGCCGAGTCCGCAATAGCCGCCCGGATTCTTCGCCAGATACTGCTGGTGGGCATCCTCCGCATGGTAGAAGGGCGGGGCCGGATACACGATGTCGGTGGTGATGGCGCCCAGTCCGGCGGCCTCCAACCGGGCCTGGAAGCCGTCCCGGCTAGCCAGCGCGAGCCGGTACTGGGCCTCGTCGCCGCAATGAATCACCGACCGGTACTGGCTGCCGACGTCATTGCCCTGGCGCATGCCCTGGGTCGGATCGTGGCCCTCCCAGAAGCGTTTCAGCAGGACCTCGGTGGCGACCCGCGCGGGGTCGTAGACCACCAGCACCACCTCGGCGTGCCCGGTCATGCCGCTGCAGACTTCCTGGTAGGTGGGATTGGGCGTGTGTCCACCCGCGTAGCCGACGGCGGTGGTCACCACGCCGGGGATCGACCAGAACATGCGCTCCGCGCCCCAGAAGCAGCCCATGCCCAGTTGCAGCCGCGCGCAGCCTTCGAAGGCGTCGCGCAGGGGGCGGCCGTGCACGTGGTGCGCGTTGTGCAGCGGCAAGGCCTCCGCGCGGCCCGGCAGGGCCTCCGCGGGACCGGGAAGGCGTTGTTTGTAGGCTCCGATACCGGGCATGGCCGGCTCCTCCGTGGCTGTCGTGGGGATATGCAACGGCGAGCCGCCGTCGCGTGGGATCAAGCGGTACTCAATAGCGCAACAGGGCGTGCAGGGGCGCGTCGGCGCGCCAGCGCGCCCGCCCCGACAACGATTCGATCTCGATGACCACCGCCGCGCCGGCGACCCTCGCGCCCAGCCTCTCGACCAGTTGGCAGGCCGCCGCCAGGGTGCCGCCGGTCGCGAGCACGTCATCGACGACCAGCGTGCGGCAGGCCGCCGGGAGGGCGCCTTCGCGCGCCTGCAGTCGATCACCGCCGTACTCGAGCTGGTAGGCGACCTCCACCACCGGAGGGGGCAGCTTGCCGGGCTTGCGCAGGGGCACGAAGCCCACGTCCAGTCGACGCGCCAGCGCCGCACCGAAAATGAAGCCACGCGCCTCGATGCCGCACACCGCCTCCACGCCCGCGTCCAACCACGGCGTGGCGAGGCGCTCGATGCAGTCGCCAAAGGCCGCCGCATCGGCCAGCAGCGGCGTGAGGTCGCGGAACAGCACGCCCGGCGACGGGAAATCGGGCACCGCCCGGACGCTGCCGCGCAAGGCCGCCAGCGGGTCGTCGCCAGCCCCGGCCATGCTCAGGCCGGCAGCCAGTCCGCGCCGTCGACGGGGTCGTCCTCACCGGCGGGCGCGGCGCTTTCCGCGATCGGCAGCCCGGCGACGATGTCGCTGGCGGCCGGCCAGGCACTGTCGGGCACGCAGACCGCGATCACGCCGAACAGCGGCAACTCGCCCATGCCGCCGACCAGGCTCTCGCCGCGGAGGAACACGGGGATCTCGTTCTCCTCCAGCGCGTGCTTGACCAGGTGGGCGTCGATCAGGTTGGCGGCTTCATAGACGACTTTCATCGTCGCACCTTAGGGGGATGGGCCTGAATCGAGCATACGCCTGCCGTCAAGGGGTCGGTGTCAAGGCCGCTGGCGGCGGCGTAACCGGCTAAACTGGGCGATCCACCCACGCCTGTGCCCCACGCATGTCCGCCACGCCCGATCGTCCCGCCAACGCCAGCCCCGCCAACGACCCGGCGCCCCAGAAGCAGGACTTCATCCGCCAGATCGTCCGCGACGACCTCGCGAGCGGCAAGCACGCGGCGATCAAGACGCGCTTCCCGCCCGAACCCAACGGCTACCTGCACATCGGCCATGCCAAGGCGATCTGCCTGGACTTCGGCATCGCCAGCGAGTTTGGCGGCGTGTGCAACCTCCGCCTGGACGACACCAATCCCGCGAAGGAAGACCCCGAATACGTGCGCGCCATCCAGGAGGACGTGCGCTGGCTGGGCTTCGAATGGCACGCGTTGCGCCACTCCTCGGACTACTTCGAGGTGTATTACCTCGCGGCCGAAAAGCTCATCGCGCAGGGCGACGCCTTCGTCTGCGACCTCAGCGCCGAGCAGGTCCGCGAGTACCGCGGCACTCTGACCGAACCGGGACGCGATTCCCCGTGGCGCGACCGCTCCGTCGAGGAGAACCTCGACCTGTTCCGGCGCATGCGCGCGGGCGAGTTCGCCGACGGTTCGCGCACGCTGCGCGCCAAGATCGACATGGCCAGCGGCAACATGAACCTGCGCGACCCCGCGCTGTACCGCATCAAGAAGGTCGCGCACCAGAACACCGGCGACGCCTGGCCGATCTATCCGATGTACGACTACGCGCACTCGCTGGGCGACGCCATCGAAGGCATCACCCATTCGTTGTGCACGCTGGAGTTCGAGGACCACCGCCCGCTCTACAACTGGTGCGTCGAGAAAGTCGACCTGGCCGGCACGCCGGAGCTCCTGCGGCCGCTGGTCGAGGCGGGACTGCCGATGGAGGCCAGCGCCCCCCGGCAGATCGAGTTCTCGCGCGCGAACCTCAACTACACGGTGATGAGCAAGCGCAAGCTGATGGCGCTGGTCCAGGCCGGACTGGTCGACGGCTGGGACGATCCGCGCATGCCGACCCTGCAGGGCATCCGCCGCCGCGGCTACACGCCCGCGTCGCTGCGCCTGTTCGCCGAGCGCCTGGGCATCAGCAAGCAGAACTCGGTGATCGACTATGCGGTGCTGGAAGGCTGCCTGCGCGAGGACCTGGACGCCGCGGCGCCGCGCCGCATGGCGGTCATCGATCCGCTGAAGCTGGTGCTCACCAACCTGCCCGAAGGCTACGAGGAATCGCTGGCGTTCCCGAACCATCCCAAGGACGAGGGCTTCGGCGAGCGCCAGGTGCCGTTCTCGAACCGGCTGTGGATCGAACGCGAGGATTTCGCCGAAGTCCCGCCCAAGGGCTTCAAGCGCCTGGTGCCGGGCGGCGAAGTCCGCCTGCGCGGCGCGGGCATCGTCAAGTGCGAGGAAGTCGTCAAGGACGCGAACGGCGACATCGTCGAGTTGCGCGGCCGCCTCGATCCGGAGTCGCGTCCGGGCATGGAAGGCGCCAACCGCAAGATCAAGGGCACCATCCACTGGGTCAGCGCCGCCCATGCCGTCGCGGCGGAGATCCGCCTGTACGACCGCCTCTTCGACGTCGCCGACCCCGACGACGACACC
>JAUIJO010000243.1 GCA_030431185.1 Gammaproteobacteria bacterium
CTCGCGTCGGTGCCCAGGGGCGCCAGGGCCTGCAGCCACTCTTCGCCGGCCTTGCCTTCGTAGAACGCCTTCTCTTCGTCCTCCGCCGCGAGCCGGACCTGCTTCTTGCGTTCCGGATCGCCGATCACGCAGAAGTGCCAGGGCTGGTGGTTGGCGCCATTGGGCGCGGTGCCCGCGGCACGCAGGCAGGTCTCGATGATGTCGCGCGGCACCGGGCGGCTGTCGAAGTCGCGGACGGTGTGGCGCCTGCGGATGTCCTCGTAGAAGGCCTGCGCGTTGGCGCGCATGGTCTCCACCGGAAGCTCGACGTAGTCGGGCAGGAGGACGGGGCGGTAGTCGGGGCTGGAGCTGAAAGGCATGGGCGTTGTCCGTGGCGGAGGGTCAGGAACCGCGAGCAGGCGAGGGTGCGAAGTGCGAATCGGGCAGGGCCTGGATGAGCGTGCGCGCGGCTTCGACATGTTCGGCCATCACCTGTTCCGCGCGTGCCGCGTCGCCGGCGAGCATGGCGGCGAGCAGGGCCCGGTGCTGGTCGTGGGTGGACAGCACGTCGCTGGCATCGACCATCAGTCGGAACTGCAGGCCGAGGATGGAGTCGCCCAGTCGCGAGAGCATCCTGGCCAGTTGCGGATTGCCGGCCGCTTCGCCGAGTCGTGCATGGAAGCGGCGGTTGAGGTCCGAATAGCGCGGGATCTGTCCGCCGGCGACTGCCGCGTCCATCTGCTCGAGCAGGTCCCGCAGCGCATCGGGGGCCGCGGCGACGCGCGGGGTGGCCAGGCGCACGGCCAGCGCTTCGAGCGCGCCGCGCACGTCGAAGTGGTTGTCCACCTCGGCCCGCGACAGCTGGCGGACGGTCACGCCGCGGTTGGGTTCGGCATCGAGCAGGCCATCGGCGGCCAGGCGCTGGAAGGCTTCGCGCACGGAGGAACGCGAGACGCCGAGACGACGGCTGAACTCCTGTTCGACCAGGCGTTGGCCGGGCACGAGGCGGCCGGCCCGTATCCCGGTGGTCACCTCCGCGGCCACGGCTTCGACCGTGGAGACCCGGGGAAGGGGATCCGGCTCGAGCGGGGCGCTGGCATCGACGGCTTGCATGGGCGAATATTGTCAGACAATATCTTTGGACAATCAATCTCGCCCACGTGCCATGACCTACGTCGTCACCGACAACTGCATCCGCTGCAAATACATGGACTGCGTCGAGGTCTGTCCGGTGGACTGCTTCTTCGAGTCGGAGACCATGCTGGTGATCGCCCCGGACGCCTGCATCGATTGCGGGGTCTGCGAACTCGAATGCCCGGCCGAGGCGATCAAGCCCGACAGCGAGCCGGGCCTGGAGAAGTGGGTCGCGTTCGCCGCCGAGGTGGCGCCGCACTGGCCCAACATCACGCGGAAGGGCGAGCCGCCCGCGGACGCCGCCGACTGGGACGGCATCCCCGGCAAGTTCCAGCAGGTGTTCGGCCGCAGCCTCTGAGCGCCCGCGGGGGGAGGGGTCGTGCCTCCGCCGCCCAGCGCTACTGCTGGCTTCCCGTCCTGCGCTGGTTGGCGCGCGCGTAGCCGTGGTCCATCTCGTCGTTGATGACCCGGACCGCCAGCGTGGACTCGTAGGCCAGCAGCACGCTGGCCGCCAGCAGCATGGTCACGCCCAGTGCCGCCAGCAGGGTCGGCGCCGAGACGAACCGGTAGCCCAGGAAGGCGTCGGCGGCGACCGTCAGGCTGGTGCCCACGAAGCAGCTCACCGCGATGTAGAGCAGTTGCCCGCCATAGAGGGTGATGCGGCTGCGCCGACGCTGGATCGCGATCTGGCTTTCGATGCGCTCGCGTTCGAGGTCGTTGACGGCGCGTTCCAGTTCGTCGACCAGGGTGCGCGCACGATCGATGACCCGTGCCAGGCGTGCATTGGCCGACATCAGCAACGAAGCGGTCGCGGTCAGGAAGAACGCCGGCGCAAGCATCGCCGACAGGATGGCGTAGTGGGTGGTGGCGTCCTTGAGCATGGCGGGCACGGGTGGCGGGGTTGCCGCTATCATGCCCGGACATGACATCAGCGGCGAGACATGACGACTAGAACAGGGAAGGGCGACCGGCTCATCTGGATCGACCTGGAAATGACCGGGCTGGACACCGACAACGATTCGATCCTGGAGATCGCGACGCTGGTGACGGATGCGAACCTGGAGATCCTGGCCGAGGGCCCGGAGCTCGCGATCCGCCACAGCGAGTCGCGCCTGGAGGCCATGGACGACTGGAACCGCCGGCAGCACGGCGGCTCGGGCCTGTGGAAGCGGGTGGTCGAAAGCGAGGTCGGGATGGCCGAGGCCGAGGCGCGCACGCTGGCCTTCCTGCAGGAATGGGTGACCGCGGGCGCCTCGCCGATGTGCGGCAATTCGATCTGCCAGGACCGGCGCTTCCTGCACCGCCTGATGCCGGCGGTGGAGCGCCATTTCCATTACCGCAACCTCGATGTCAGCACCATCAAGGAACTCGCGCGACGCTGGGCGCCCAGCGTCCTGTCGGGGGTGCAGAAGCAGGCCCGGCACACGGCTCTGAGCGACGTGCACGACTCGATCGCCGAGTTGCGCCACTACCGTGGCTTCATGGGGCGCCTGGCAGGCCTGGACGGCGCCTGAGCGGCGCCGTCGCCATGGCGTGGCCTAGTTGCCGGTATCCGGGGCCTTGGGCGCGGCCAGGCTGGCCCGCACCGGCGCGGGCAATGCCCCGTCCTCGGCGACCTCGCCATCGACGTGGTGGTACATGTGGACGTCGCGCTGCGGGAACGGGATGCTGACGCCGGCCTGGTCGAAGCCCTTCTTGATCCACTCGGTCAGTTCGCACTTGGTGACGAAGTAGTCGGCGTTCCCCACGTGGCAGCGAATACCGAGGTTGACGCTGTTGTCGCCGAGGCCGTAGACCAGCACGTCGGGCGCCGGCTCGGCCAGAACGCGCTCGTCGCCGGTCATCAGGTCCATTGCGATGCCGCGCGCCTGGTCGATGTCGTCGCCGTAGCCGATGCCGATGACGATCTCCACGCGTCGCATGACGTCCGGCGTCAGGTTGATGATCGAGTCGGTGGTGATCAGGCTGTTGGGCAGCACGATGGTGTTGTTGTCGGGACCTCGCAGGCGGGTCTGGAAGATGCTGATGTCCTCGACCTTGCCCGTCTCGCCGTTGATCGTGACCACGTCGCCCACCTTGAAGGGCTTGAGCGTCACCAGCATCACGCCCGAGGCGATGTTCGACAGCGAGTCCTTCAAGGCCAGGCCGACCGCCAGGCCGGCGGCACCGAGCAGGGCGAACGCGGAGGTCATCGGCACGCCCAGGATGCTCAGCGAGGTCAGCGCCAGCATCACCAGCAGGGCGACATAGGCCACCTTGCGCAGGAACATCACCGCGGTGGGCTCGACCTGTGCACGGGTGAGGCCCTTCTCGGCCAATCCGGCGACCCATTTCACCAGCCGCATGCCGATCACGAAGATCACCAGCGCCCAGAACACCTTCATGCCCCAGGTCAGCAGGAAGCTCTTCAGCTCCAGGGATTGAAGTTCCGACAACCATTCCATCCGTATTCTCCCGTGCTTGCGTTTCGTGGCTTGAAATGCAGAGCCCCGCATTCAGCGGGGCTCCATTCGTGCCGCCAGTGTAGGGCGCGCGACGTTAGCGGCACGTCATCCCGGCATCAGCTGGACTTCGCCGCGTCCTTTGCCTTGGCGAGCTTGAGCCAGGTATCGACGACGGTGTCCGGGTTGAGCGAGACCGAATCGATGCCCTGTTCCATCAGCCACTGGGCCAGGTCGGGGTGGTCGCTCGGGCCCTGGCCGCAGATGCCGACGTACTTGCCCTTGGCCTTCGCGGTGGCGATGGCCATCGCCAGCAGCTTCTTGACGGCCGGGTCGCGTTCGTCGAACAGGTGGGCGACCAGTCCCGAATCGCGGTCCAGGCCCAGGGTCAGCTGGGTGAGGTCGTTGGAGCCGATCGAGAAGCCGTCGAAGATCTCCAGGAACTCCTCGGCCATCAACGCGTTCGATGGCAGCTCGCACATCATGATGATCTTCAGCCCATCCTTGCCCTGTTCGAGGCCGTTGGCCCTGAGCACCTCGACCACGCGCCGGCCCTCGTCGAGGGTGCGCACGAACGGGATCATCACCCAGCAGTTGGTCAGGCCCATCTGCTCGCGGACCTTCAGCACCGCACGGCACTCCAGTGCGAAAGCCTCCGCGAACGCCGGGTCGACGTAA
>JAUIJO010000010.1 GCA_030431185.1 Gammaproteobacteria bacterium
CGGCAAGCCCGCGACCCTGGCGGGAGGGCCTTTCGGACCCCGCAGTCGCGTCCCGCTCGCGCAGGCCTTCGTTCCGCTCGAGGGCGATGGCACGCCGCTGGTGGTCGTCGCCAATCACTTCAAGTCAAAGGGCTGCGGCCAGGCCGAGGGGCCGGACCGGGACAACGGCGCCGGTTGCTGGAACGAAGTGCGCAGCGAGTCGGCGCGCCGACTGGTCGCGTGGCTGGACACCGATCCCACCCGTTCCGGCAGCGATCTTGCGCTCATCGTCGGCGATCTGAATGCCTACGCCGCGGAACAGCCCCTCCATATCCTGGCGGCGGCCGACTGGCGCGACGCCTTCGCGGTGGCCGGGGTGATGGAGCCCTACAGCTACGTCTACCAGGGCGAGGCGGGCCGTCTCGACCATGCCCTTGTCAGTCCCGCGCTCGCCCCGCGCCTGCGCGGTGCCGCCGAATGGCACAGCAACGCGGCCGAGCCCCGCGAAGCGGGCTACACCGGCCCCCTGCGGGAGACCGGCCCCTGGCGCAGTTCCGACCACGATCCGCTGCTGCTGGGCTTCGACTGGACCCCCGGCGCCGGCGCCGACGGCACGGCGCCATCGACAGGGAATTAACGCGGCCCCGTATCATGGCCGGATGACCAAGCCCCGACTCCCGACGCCCCCGACCTTCCCGACGGACGCTTCCGCCACGGTGCGCCTGCCCGGGCCCGCCGGCGAGATCGAACTGATCGCGGAACCCGCCGAGGCCAATCCGCGCCGCGCCACCGCCGTGGTCTGCCATCCGCTGCCCACCGAGGGCGGCACCATGCACAACAAGGTGGTGACGATGGCCGCCCGCGCACTGCGCGAGTCGGGCATCGCCACGGTCCGTTTCAATACGCGGGGCACCGGCGCTTCGGAAGGCCAGTTCGACGAAGGCCGCGGCGAGCGCGAGGACCTGCGCGCGGTGGTCGACTGGGTCCGCCAGCAGCGTCCGGCGCACAGCCTGTGGCTGGCCGGTTTCAGTTTCGGCGCCTATGTCTCCCTCTCGATGGCCGCGGAGCTGGAGCCGGGCATGCTGATCTCGATCGCGCCCCCGGCGGGGCGCAGCTGGGACTTCGATGAGATCACCCCGCCCGATTGCCCCTGGCTGGTGATCCAGGGCGATGCCGACGAGGTGGTCGACCCCGAAGCCGTCTACGCCTGGCTGGACGGCCTCGAAGGCCTGCGCAACCCGCCCGAGCTCGTGCGCATGCCCGATACCAGCCACTTCTTCCACCGTCGCCTGATGGACCTGCGTGGCGCGATCAAGAACGGCATCCGTCCCTACCTGCCCGCCGAGATCGCACCGCCCAATGGTTGAGCAGACGATGCCCGACGCGACGGCCGCCCTGACGCCGTCGCGTCGCTACGCCGAGGGCGTGTCCCGCGGCGAGTGGAACGACGATCCCGCCCAGCGCCGCGTGCTGGTCGAGCTCGACCGCCTCCATGCCGCCCTCGTGGCGCCGCCCCGGCAGGGCTGGCTGGATGCCCTGCGCGGCAAGTCCCCCGCGGCCCCGGCCGGGCTTTACCTGTGGGGGGGCGTCGGCCGCGGCAAGACCTTCCTGATCGATCTGTTCTTCGACGGCCTGCCGATCCCCGGGAAGCGGCGCACCCACTTCCACCGTTTCATGCGCGAGATCCACGCCCGGCTGCGCGATCACAAGGGCGAATCCGATCCGCTCCGGACCATCGCCAGGCAGTGGCGCCGCGACCTGCGCGTCCTGGTGCTGGATGAGTTCTTCGTCAACGACATCGGCGATGCGATGCTGCTCGGGCGCCTGCTCGAGCGCCTCTTCGCCGAGGGCGTGGCCCTGGTGACGACGTCCAACATCGAGCCCGCCGGGCTGTTCAAGGACGGCCTGCAGCGCGAGCGCTTCCTGCCGGCGATCGCGCAGATCGAGGCGCACTGCCACGTGCTGCACATGGACAGCGCCACCGACTATCGCCTGCGCGCGCTGACGCAGTCGCCGGTCTACCGCAGTCCGCTCGACGCGCAGTCCGACGCGTGGCTGGCCGGCCGCTGGGAGTCGCTCACCGCGGCCTGCCCGCACGATGAGGCGCGGCTGGTGGTGGACGGTCGCGAGATCCCGGTGCGCGGCCTGGCCGAAGGCCATGCCTGGTTCGATTTCGCCGCCCTGTGCGAAGGCCCGCGCGCCGCCGGCGACTACATCGAGATCGCCACCGAGCACCACACCGTGCTGGTGGGCGGCATCCCCGTGTTCGATGGCGGCAACGACGATCCCGCGCGCCGCTTCGCACCTGGTCGACGAGCTGTACGACCGCCACGTCAACCTGGTCTGCACCGCCGCCGCCGACCCGGTGTCGCTCTACCGGGGACGCAAGCTCGCCCAGGCCTTCGAGCGCACCACCTCGCGCCTGATCGAGATGCAGAGCGCGGACTACCTGGCGCTCGCGCACCGGGGCTGAGCACGGCGGCGCGCCCCGCCTTCAGCCCCCTGCCTGCAGGTAGCGCCCCAGGAACGCCAGTACCCGCTGGTAGTACTCGCGCCGGGAATCCTCGGCATGGAAACCATGCGCCTCGTTGTGCGGCAGGTAGGTCTCGTAGGGCACCCCTGCCTTGTCGAGCGCGGCGCGCATCTCGCGCAGGTGCTGCGGCGAGACGCGGCGATCGCGACCGCCCTGGACCAGCAATACGCCGGCCTTGATGCGGGCGGCGTGCCGGGTCGGCGAGCGCTCGAGCAGGACCTTCTGGTCGGTTCCCAGCACGCGCTCCAGGTAGGCTTCGCCCCAGTCGGACTGCTGGATGTCGCCCCACTTGAACATCGTCTGCAGGTCGTAGGGGCCGGCCATCCCGATCACGCAGCGGTAAAGGTCCGGCTCGCGGACCGCGCCCAGGAGTGCGGCATAGGCCCCGTAGCTCGCGCCCCAGGCGCAGATGCGGCCGCCATCGACACCGGGCTGCGTGGCTGCCCAACGCGTCGCCTCGGTGAGGTCGTCCTGCATGCGCCCGCCCCACTCGCCGTAGCCGCTTTCGACGTAGGCGCGCCCGCGCCCGGCCGAGCCGCGGAAATTCACCCGCAGCACGGCGTAGCCGGCGGCGGCGAGGATCTGGGTCTCCTCGTCGAAGCTCCAGCCGTCGCGCACCCAGTAGGGGCCGCCGTGCGGCAGCACCACCAGCGGCGCGGGCCTGCCGCCGGCCTGGCGGGGCAGCGTCAGGTACCCCGACAGCGGCGTGCCATCGCCCGCGTGGATCTCGAAGGGCGTGGCGGTGCTGAGCGATGAAGCCTCGAGCCAGGGGCGACTGCGGGCCAGCAGCTTGAGGTCGCCGCTGCGCGTGTCGAGCAGGTAATAGCGGCCCGGCTCGACGTCGCTGGTCACCGTCACCACCGCGCGGCTGCCGTCGCGGCTGGCGCTGGTCACGCGGGCGAACTCGCCCGGGAACGCCCCGGCCAGCTCCCGCGAGAGCGCCACGTGCGGGTGGTCGTCGTCGAAGTACGCCACCCGCGGCGCGGCGGTGCCGTACGCGGCGCCGATCGGCTCGCTGCCATCGAAGGAGCGGACCAGCGACAGCGGGTCCGCGACGGGATCGCTGGCGACCACCTGGCGTTCGCCGGTGGCCAGGTCCAGCCGTTCGATCACGTCGGGCCCCTGCGTGCGCTCGGACCACAGGAAGGCGGACGCTCCGTCGTAGGCGATGCCTGCCGGGCGTACCTCCACGCCCGAGGCGGCCTCGTCGTTGATCACCACCCAGGCACCGTCCCGGTACTGGTACAGGCGTTGCAGGTCGTCGTCGTCGTAGGTCCAGCTGAAGACGGGCGCGCCCTTGCGATCGGTCATGAAGCGCGCGTCCAGCGCCGGCCCGTCCACGATCGGCTCGTCCTGGCCGGTGCCGTCGCTGCGAACGCGTTCCAGGCGCGTCTCGCAGCCGGCGATGCGCGACTTCGCGCATGTCGAGATCATCACATGCGCGGGGTCGGCCGGCAGCGGATTGACGATCGCGCCGTAGAAGTGGCGGCGATTTCCGCCGTCGATGTCCACCGCGTACAGCGAGCGGCCGCTGAAGGGCTGGGCGAAGCCGGACAGTCGCTTCGACCACTCGGCCAGCAGGCGCCGGTCGCCCACCCAGATGGCATCGTCGATGAAGCCGTCCTGGCCGGGATTGACGTTGGCCGTGACCGCCATGTCCGAGAGGCGGATGATGGCCAGCGCCGTGCGATCGTCCAGCGGTACCGTCGACGCGATGTGGTCCCCGGCCGGGGACAGCAGCATCAGCCCGTACTGGGGCTTGCGCAGGAAGTCGTCCAGGCCCGGCGGCGAGGCGGCACGCGCGGCCGCCATCGCCAGCAGGCCCGCGATGGCCAGCAATGTCGCGGTGATGTGTCGAGTCACGCCCCGGCGCCCCCTTGTCGTTGCCCCGAGCCTAAACGCTCGCGGCACCGCCGTGCCAGCCCGGTGGCGGCACGGGAGCCGTTGGCCCGACGCCGCGGCGCAGGCGCGCGTCGCCGATACGCAGGACGGAAGTTCCACGGCGCGTCCCGGCGAAGCGCTAGATTGGCCCGCGTCATTCCGATGCCCTGGGGGGTATGCATCATGCGCGTCTTCAATGGCCGGGTCCCCGACGCGGACCAGCTGGAAAAGCTGGGCGCACACGGCGGCGCCTTCGACCTGGTGAACCTGTTGCGCTTCCGCGAACAGGCCGCGTACGCGAACGGTCGCGACGCGCAGCTGAGCGGGCGCGATGCCTATGCCCGGTACTCGGGCCCGATGCTGGAGCTGCTCGCCCTGCATGGCGCCCAGGTCGTCTACTACGGCGAGGTGGCCGGCCTGGTCATCGGCCAGGTGGAAGGCCTGTGGGACACGATGGTCATCGTGCGCTATCCCTCGCGCCAGGCCTTCCTGGAGATGATCGACTCGCCCCGGTTCAAGGCCCTCGCGCTGCACCGCGACGCCGGCCTCGACGGCCAGTTGAACATCGAGCTGCACCCGCGTCGCTGAGGTCGGCGTTCGCGCCGGAGCCCGCGCCCGCGTCGTCGGGCCCGGCGTCCCCCCGGATGCAGGGCGGGGTGATCCCCGCTAGGATCGATGCGTCCTGAACCGGAGCCTGCCATGCGCGCCACACCCGTGATCCCGCTCGTCCTGTCCCTCGCCGTCTCGCTCGCCCTGCCCGTGCATGCCCAGAGCGCCGGGGAGCGGCCCGAGGTCGCGGCCGCGGCGAAGGCGGTCGATGCCAAGGTCGTGGCATGGCGACGCGACATCCACGCCCATCCCGAGCTGGGCAACCGCGAGACGCGCACCTCGAAGCTGGTCGCGGACCACCTGCGCGCGCTGGGCCTGCAGCCGAAGACCGGCATCGCGACCACGGGCGTCACCGCGATCCTCAAGGGCGGCAAGCCGGGTCCGCGCATCGCCCTGCGCGCGGACATGGATGCCCTGCCGGTCACCGAGCGCTCCGGGCTGCCGTTCGCGTCGAAGGTGACCACCACCTTCAACGGGCAGGAGACCGGCGTGATGCATGCCTGCGGCCACGACGCCCACACCAGCGTGCTGATGGGGGTGGCCGAGGCGCTGGTGGCGATGCGCGACGACTTGCCGGGCGAAGTGATGTTCGTGTTCCAGCCGGCGGAGGAAGGGCCGCCCGACGGCGAGGAAGGCGGCGCGGAGGAGATGCTCGCGCAGGGTATCTTCAACGACTTCAAGCCCGACGCCGTGTTCGGCATGCACGTCTTCAGCACGCTCAACGCCGGCCAGATCGGCGTCCACGCCGGGCCCACCATGGCCGCGTCGGACCGTTTCAACATCGTCGTCAAGGGTCGCCAGACCCACGGCTCCGCGCCCTGGGGCGGCATCGACCCGGTGGTCACCGCCGCCGACATCATCGGCAGCGCGCAGACCATCGTCAGCCGCCGCCAGAACATCGCCAAGCAGCCGGTGGTGGTCAGTTTCGGCGCCATCCACGGCGGCATCCGCTACAACATCATCCCCGACGAAGTGGAGATGATCGGCACCATCCGCACCTTCGACGAGGGCATGCGGCAGGAGGTCTTCCGCGACCTGGCGACCATCGCCGAGAAGGTCGCGGAGGCCCATGGCGCCACGGCCATCGCCCAGGTGCCCGACACCAAGGGCAACCCGGTGACGGTCAACGATCCCGACCTGACCGCGCGCATGCTGCCGAGCCTGGAGAAAGTGGTGGGCGCCGGCAACGTCGTCGACCCCGGCCTGACGATGGGGGCGGAGGACTTCTCGTTCTACGCGCAACAGGCGCCGGGCGTGTTCTTCTTCGTCGGCGCCACGCCGAAGGGGGAGGACCCGCGCACCGCGCCCAGCAACCATTCGCCGGAGTTCCACCTCGACGAGTCGGCGCTGGACGTCGGCGTGCGCGCGATGCTGCAGGTCGCCCTGGACTACCTCAACGACCCGCCACGGGGCTGAATCCCGGCGTACCGCGGGCCCGGCGCTCGGTCCCGGGCCCGCTAGAATGGGCGCATGGACCCTGTTTCGAACCCGGACGCCCTCCCGCTCGGCCGCCACGTCGACTACCCGCGGCACTACGACGCCGGCCTGCTGTTCCCGATCGCGCGCGCCCAGGGGCGCAGCGCGATCGGCGTGGACGGCGATGCACTGCCCTTCATCGGCGTGGATCGATGGCATGCATACGAGTTGAGCTGGCTCGACCGCCGGGGCAAACCCTGCATGGCGACCGCGACGTTCGAGGTGCCGGCCGACTCGCCTTGCCTGGTCGAGTCGAAGTCGCTCAAGCTCTACCTCAACTCCTTCAACGCCACTGCGTTCGACGACGCCGACGCCGTGCGCGAACGCATCGCCGCCGACCTGTCCCGGGTGGCCGGCGCGCCGGTCGGGGTCGCATTCGGCCTGCCGCCGCTGACCGCGCCGGGCGAGGGCGACAGCCTCGATGCGATCGAGATCGATGTCGACAGCCACGGCCCTCCGGACGCGGCCCTGATCAGGACGGAAGGAGATGCGCGCGTCGAGGAGACGCTCTGCAGCAGCCTGCTGAAGTCCAACTGCCCGGTCACCGGCCAACCCGACTGGGCGACCGTCGTCATCGCCTATCGCGGGCCGCGCCTAGACCGCGGCGCCCTGCTGCGCTACCTGGTGTCCTTCCGCGACCACGCCGAGTTCCACGAGCAGTGCGTCGAACGGATCTTCACCGACCTGTCCGCGCGGGCCCGCCCGGACGCCCTGTCGGTCGAGGCCCGGTACACCCGTCGCGGCGGCCTGGACATCAACCCCTGGCGGGCGACGCCCGGACACGCACGCCCGACTGCGACGCGCGACACACGCCAGTAGCGCGCTGCGTTCAGGTTCGCGCCGACTTCAGCGGCGACTTTTACACCGGCGCGATATTTCCTTAACAGGTGCCATGCGACCTTGGGTCACACGAACCCCGTACGCCGAGGATGGACCTGCATGAGCACCGACAAGAAGCCCGATTTCTCCAACGTGCGGAGCTCGGTCCAAAGCACCGAGGAGATCATCGGGAGCCCGGACTTCAGCAACGTCCAGTCCTCCGTGAAGTCCACGGAAGAGATCATCGAGCCCGATCCGGTCGAACAGGCCTATACGGTGGAGAAGGGCGACACCCTGTCGGCGATCGCCCAGCACTTCTATGGCAAGGCCAGTCGCTGGCACGCCATCTTCGAGGCCAACCGCGACCAGCTCGACGATCCCGACCGCATCCAGCCGGGACAGGTGTTGAGGATCCCCGTGATCCGGGCCGACGCGGATTGACCCGTTCACCCACGCGACGAGGCCCCCCGACGAGGATGGCCCTACCGCCTGCATGATGCCCATCGAACGGGATGTCCCATCCCGGACACCCGATCCAAATCCAAGGAGAACTGCATGATCCGCAACCGCACCACGTATGCCGTCGCCGCCGCGCTCGTCGCCACCCTCGCGGTGGCCGGGTGCAAGAAGGACGAGCCGGCACCTGAAGCCATGGCGCCCCCGCCGCCTCCGACGCTCGAGCCGTCCACGGAAGCCGCGCCGATGGCGAGCAGTGCCGAAGTCACGGGCGTGGAGCTGGGAACGGCGGTCGGCCCGGACATGCGCGTGACCGCGCCGGCCAGCGCCTTCGCGCCGTCCGACACGATCCACGCCGCGGTATCCACCATGACCTCGGATCCGTCGGCCACCGTGCCGGCCCGGCTGGGCGTCAAGTGGACCTTCGGTGGCGATACCGTGGTCAATGAAGAGACCCGCGACGTCAACCTGAGCGGCAAGGGCGTCACCGCCTTCGAGATCAACAAGCCCGATGGCTGGCCCGCGGGCAGCTACAAGCTGGACGTGATGCTCGACGGCAAGGTCGTCCAGAGCCGCGATTTCGAGGTCAAGTAAGCCAGGTCAGGCAAGTCCGTCCCATGGCGAAGGCCATGGGGCGCTGCAGCAACGGCAGCTCGCGTGGCAGGCATCCACTCTCTCCCTGGATGCCTGCCATGCCCGCTCCGGATCGTCTCTCTCCACCCTTTGGGTGGGCAAGCCCCAGCGCGACGGATGTCGCGCCTTTTTTTTGCCCGGCCGCGGGGCGGGAGGTCGCCTGCGCCGCCGGCCCGCGGCGTCCCCACCACGTTCTGGCCAGGGCCCACGCGCCGCCGCCCGGATGCGACCAACCTCTAACCGTCGCTGCAGGTCAGCGTCGTGCCCGTCCGGCTGCTGCCCAGGTGCACGAAGCCATCGTCCGTCATTGCATAGAAGTCGGTGGTGAACCCCGCCGGCCTTTGTTCGACGTCCGGCGCGATCGGGTTCAGCACCAGCAACCGGCTGTCCAGCCGATAACACGCGCCCTGCGCGGTCATGCCATCGTCGCCGGGGACATGGGTGGCGCCGGTGCCCACGTCGATGGCGGCGACCTGCTGGCACGCGGTCCCACAGCCATTGATCGTCAGGACGTACCTGCCGGCGAAATCCGGCGCGCGGCCCAGGGCGCGGTCGAGGAAGGGGCTGTGCTCGGCCGTGGGCGGCACGATCCTCCGCAGCGTCGCCGCCGATGCCGGCGGTGCGGGGAAGTCCTCGAAGGCGAACTCCCCGGCATGGCATGGGCTGGCCAGCAGCAGGCAGAGTCCGGCGAAAGCGCTCGGTCGCATGGTGTCCCCCGTCATGGCATCGATGCCGCGGGATGGACGCGGCTTCGCGGGCCATGGTGGCGCGACCGTCGCATGCCGTCCACCCGTGCCGCCGCGACGCCTAGCTCGAAGGGAAGTGGCCATCCCGGTAATACCAGCGGCCTTCCAGGCACTCGAACCGGCTGACCTCGTGCAGGCGCACGGCGCGTTGGCCGCCGATCCGGTAGCGCGCGACGAACTCGACGACCGCCCGGGTCGCGTCTTCGCGCACATGCCGCTTCACCGCCAGTCCCAGCCAGTGCACGCCCTCGTCGAGGTCGAGCGCGTCCGGGCGGGTGTCGGGATGCCAGGTGGCGCGCAGGTAGCCCCGGTCGCCGCGCACGTAGGCGCTGTAGCGCGAGCGCATCAGCGCCTCGGCATCCCCGGCGATGCGGTCGCCGGCCAGCAGCGGGCCGCAGCAGGACTCGAAACGGCGGCCGGGGTCGCAGGGGCAAGGCGTGTCCATGGCGGTATTGTCGGCGCGTTGAGGCCCGACGGGCTACCATGCGCGTCCCGACTCCCGCGTGCACGCCACCATGACCGCTCCCGCCTATCTCGATGACGCCCACATCGAACAACTGGCCGAACTGCTCGAGCAGCGCGCCGTTCCGTTCAAGGGATTCAACCTGGAAGCCCTCGATGGCTACCTGTCGGCGCTGGCGGTAGGCCCGGAAGACGTGCCGGCCAGCGAGTGGATGCCCGCGGTGTGGGGCACGCCGCCGCGCTGGGCCGACGAGGCCGAGCGCGAGGCGGTGGAGTCGCTGCTGCTGGGCCACCGCAACATGGCGGCCGCGCGCGTGCGCCATGGCGGTGACGACCTGCCCGACCACCTGGCCCCGCTGCTGTGGCTGCCGGAGGATCCGGAAGAAGGCCTGCCCGAGGACGTGCAGGACGACGAACTCGACGTGGGCTGCGACTGGGCGCTGGGCTTCTTCCGCGGCGTCGAGCTGCGCGAGGCGGCCTGGGAGCAGTGGCTCGACGACAACGACTGGATCGATGAGATCTTCGTCCTGTTCGACCAGCTGGCCAGTGGCGAGGTCATCGGCGATGACCCGACCGCGCCCGGCACCCCGGTGACGTACCGCGAGCGACTCGAAGTCATCGCGGGGTTGCCGGACATGCTCGCCGACCTGCACCACCACCGGATCGAGGCCCTGACCCCGCGCGAGCCGCTGCGGCGCGTCGAGACCCCCGAGCGCAATGCGCCCTGCCCCTGCGGCAGCGGTCGCAAGTACAAGAAGTGCTGCGGCGCGGCGGCGAACGACGACTGAGCCGCAAGCCCGCCCGGCCTCAGTGCGCGTCGGGGCGGGTCAGGCGTTCTAGTTCCGCCAGCGCCAGGGTCGCCGCCGCCCGATCGTCGCCGCACATGTCGGGCGAAGGACGAAGCGAGGCGCAGAACGCCGGCCGCTCGGGCAGGCCGAACAGCCGGCATCGGAACTGATCGTCGAGCTGCACGCAGGGCATGCCGGCCGGTTTGCCATGCGGCATGCCCGGGATGGGCGAATTGATGGAGGGCGCGATACAGCACGCGCCACAGCCGCTACGGCAATCCATTCTGGCGTGCCCGCCCCGTCCCGACCGCCCCGCCCGCGTCAGTCGCCGGTCTTGAGCGAGGTGTAGGAGGCGCGCAGTTCCTTGTAGACCGCGCTGGTGTCGGGGCGGACGCCGTGCCAGCGCTGGAACGCTTCGGCGGCCTGCTCGACCAGCATGCCCAGGCCGTCGACGATGACGTCGGCACCGGCGGCGCGCGCCCAGGCCAGGAAGGGGATGGCGACTTCGCCATAGCTCAGGTCGACGGCATCCGCGCGCGGTGCCACCAGCGAACTGGGCAGGAACGGCAGCGCGGCCTCGCGCGCGGCGGACGTGGCATTGACGATCAGGTCGAAACCGCCGAGGTTGCCGAGGTCCTCGAAATTGCGCGGATGCACGCGGTCGGGCTCGCCCAGCACGTCGGCCAGGGCATCGGTGCGTGCAGGCGTGCGGTTGACGATGAAGAGCGACTTGATGCCGGCGTCGAGCAGGGCCGGGGCCACGCCACGCGCCGCGCCCCCCGCGCCGATCAGCAACACCTTGCGGCCGCGCAGGTCCTGTCCGTGGCGTTCGGTGAGGTCGCGCACCAGGCCCAGCCCGTCGGTGTTGTCGCCCAGCCAGCCACTTTCGGTGCGGATGAGCGTGTTGGCGGCCCCGCAGCGCTGGGCCCGCGCGGTCAGCGATTCGCACACCGTCGCCGCGTACTGCTTGTGCGGCAGGGTGATGTTGGCGCCGGTGCCGCCCCCGGCGGCGAAGGCCGCCAGCGCGGCATCGAACTGTTCCGGCGTGGCATCGATGGCCGTGTATTCGAGCGCGATGCCCCGTTGCTTGCCGAACGCGGCGTGGATCCGCGGCGACAGGGAGTGCGCCACCGGGTGTCCGATGACGGCAAAGCGCTTGATGACGGTTTCGCTCATGGGGGCCTCGCTTAGACTGTGGAAAATGTCCGGAGAACCCAGGATGCGTCCCATCGTCCCCGTACTGCTCGCCAGTCTACTCCCGTGGCCGTCAATGGCGGGTGCGCAGGCCCTGTCGGAATACGGCATCGAGGGCATGCACGTCGTGTCCACGCCGGCGGGCGAGGGCCATGCCAGCGTCAGCGCCGATGGCCAGCGCATCGTATGGGGTTCGATCGACCGCGAGGGCGGCGCGGGCGGCATGGACCTGTGGCAGGCGGTCCTGCGCGAGGGCCGGTGGCAGGATCCCACGCCGCTCGCGCTCAACACGCGCGACAACGAATTCGACCCGATGCTGAGTCCGGACGGACGCTGGCTGTACTTCTATTCGAACCGGCGCGGCGGCCATGGCGGCGACGATCTCTACCGCGCGCCCGTGCTGGCCGACGGCGCCTTCGGGCCACCGGTCAACCTGGGTGAGGGCGTCAACACCGCCGGCGACGAGTGGGCCCCGATGCCCGGACCCGACGGCGACAGCCTGCTGTTCGCCAGCGACGGCCACGGCGGCCAGGGCCGCCACGACCTCTTCGTCGCGCGCTGGGACGGTGCGGCCTTCAGCGCGCCCACGCCGCTGCCGGGCGCGGTCAACACGCCCGCCGACGAGTTCGACGCCGCATGGCTGGGCGACGGCGCGACGCTCGTCTTCGCGCGCAGCGAACGTGCGAACGAATCGCCGGTGCAGGTGTTCGTCTCGCAATGCGATGGCGCGACCTATGGCGAGGCGGTGGCGATGGCCCTTTCGTTCAATACCGCCGACCGGGTGACCTTCGCGCCGGCGCCGGACTGGAGCAAGCCGACCGAGTTGCTGGTCAGCGGCATCGCGCGGTCGCCGCGGGCGGGTAAGCTGGACATCTACCGCACCGTATCGCCGAAGGTGACGGGCCAGGTGGGCTGCCTGCAGGCCGGCGTCGTGCCCCCGACGCGCGTGCCCTAGGAGCCGGTGGCCGGTTTGCAGCGGGCGACCCCCCGCAGGCTCGCGATGAGCTTGCCCGATTCGACCTTCACCGTGGGCTTCGGGTCCTGCTCGAGGTCGTAGCCGGTCGGGCACTCCCTGGCGGCCGCCGCTTCCAGCAGGGTGCCCAGCGCGATGCTCGCCGGGCTCGCGTCCGTGGGCGCGTCCGTGCTGCCGGTGACCCGCAGCTCGATCGAGCCGTCCGGCAGCGGCGTGGCCGTGTAGTCGCTCTCCGCCGCCTGGCGCGGCGAGGCGCCCGCGCCCGTCGCCGATACCAGCAAAATGAAAGAAAACGCGATGGCTTTCATGCCTTGGATCTCCCGGGTGACGCGCCCCGCGAGGGCGCCTGCCGGTCAACCTTCGCGCAACCAGCGCGCCGCGTCCAGCGCGAAATAGGTCAACACGCCGTCGGCGCCGGCCCGCTTCATCGATACCAGCGCCTCCAGCGCGCAGGCCCGCTCGTCGAGCCAGCCGTTGGCGGCGGCGGCCTTGAGCATCGCGTACTCGCCGCTGACCTGGTAGACGAACGTCGGCGCGCCGAAGGCATCCTTCACCCGGCGCACGATGTCGAGGTAGGGCAGCCCCGGCTTGACCATGACCATGTCGGCGCCCTCGGCGAGGTCGAGTTCGACTTCGCGCAGGGCCTCGTCCGAGTTGGCGGGGTCCATCTGGTAGGTCTTCTTGTCGGCCTTGCCGAGCGCGCCGGCGCTGCCGACCGCGTCGCGGAACGGGCCGTAGTAGGCGCTGGCGTACTTCGCGCTGTAGGCCATGATGCGGGCGTGGACATGTCCCTGGGCTTCCAGCGAGGCGCGGATCGCGCCGATGCGGCCATCCATCATGTCGCTCGGCGCGACCACGTCGGCGCCGGCGCGGGCGTGCGACAGGGCCTGCTTGACCAGGGCCTCGACCGTCGCGTCGTTCAACACGTAGCCGCTATCGTCGAGCAGGCCGTCCTGGCCGTGGCTGGTGTAGGGGTCGAGCGCGACATCGGTGATCACCCCCAGCTGCGGGAATCGCTGCTTGAGGCCGCGCACCGCGCGCTGCACCAGGCCCTCGTCGGCCCAGGCCGCCTCCGCGGTCAGCGACTTGGCGTCAGGCGCCGTCACCGGGAACAGGGCGAGCGCCGGGACGTGCAGCTCGCTGGCGAGTTCGCCGACGCGAAGCAGTTCGTCGATCGACAGGCGATCGACGCCCGGCATCGACGCCACCGGTTCGCGGCCGTCGAGCTCGTGGACGAAGACCGGATAGATCAGGTCGTCGGCGTTGAGCGTGTTCTCGCGCATCAGGCGGCGCGAGAAGTCGTCGCGGCGCATGCGCCGCATGCGGATGTCGTGTAAGGCCATCCGCCTATTTTACGCCGTCCGGCCTTGCCGCGGGTGGCGGGCCCGTGCTCCGGGCATGCGCGCGCGGGTCGGGAAGGTGCGCCGTGCCTGGCGCATCCGCCGGCGCTGCGTGGCGGGAGCCACCGCCAGGGCGGTGCGCCCCGGGGCTAGATCACGCCGCCGCCGATGCCCAGGCGGACGATGCCGACCACGATGACGATGCCATTGAGCAGGAGGCCGGCCTTGGCGCGCCCGTTGCGCTCGCTGCGGGTGAAGAGCACGCCGATCGCGCCGATCACGGCGCCGACGGCCGCGAAGGGGATCAGCAGCCAGTTCGCCCAGCCGACCAGTGGAATCAACGCGATCACCATCAGGACCATCGACAAAATGCCCCAGAGCAGGCTGATCAATCCCATCGCAAGCATCTCCCGTTCGGTGTGGTGCGCCGCAGCGCCAGGTCACAGCCTGCCGCACGCGGATGCGGGGGTCGAGGCCCCAAAGTCATGCCGGGGCGGGGCGCCCGGTCAACCGCCGTGTACGCCGTCGATCTCCATGCGCAGGTCGCGCCGGCAGATCGCCGCATGCAGGACGATGAAGGGCACGTCGGCGCCGAGGCGTTCGGCCAGCAGGCGCTCCACGACGGCGATCTCGTCGGGATCGCGGACGTAGACCTTGAGCCGGCTGCCTGCGTCGAAGCGCGCGGGCAGCTCCGGGCAGTGGGTCCGGGCGGTGGCGATCAGGCTGTCGAAATTGGCCAGGGTCTCGTCGAGTTGCCCGGCGATCGACTCGGCGTGCCGGGTCTCATGGCCGACGACGGCCGCCGTGCCCGACAGGAACAGGGGCATCGCGCTGCCACGGGGGGGCAGCATCGCCCGCGCGAAACTGGGCGGCTGCGGGCCGTACTGGCGCGGATAGCGATAGGCGCTGACCTGGCGCGGGTTCTCCAGCGGCATGCCGGGCTCACGCGCGGACAGCCAGTAGACCTGCAGGCTGCGAACGCCGTCCGTGCGCCCGATCGCGGTGGCGGCCGGGAGGCTCCCCGGACGGATGTCGCCGGTGGCGGCGCGGATGCCGCCGGCCCGGCCGACGCAGAAGCGGCGGTAGCGCTCGGCGTCCCCGTCGCCCTGGGTGATGTCGGCCAGGTAGTTCCAGGTCCGCAGCAGATGGGGATGGCCATGTGCCTGTATGGAGGCTTCCAGCTTGCGGTAGGCCAGCTCGGCGGCGGCCTCGATGTCGCCGGCGCTCCCGGCCAGCGCGGTTTCGTCGATCTCGATGGCCCCGAACAGCAGGTTGCCGCCGCAGGCCCAGGCGATGCCGTCGGTCCGGCCGCTGCGCACCGGCAGGCGGCTGCGCCAGACTTCATAGGTCGGGGCGCCGCCGCCGGGCTGCACTTGCGTGCCCACGCGCAGGTAGCGCGGGTCGGGGTCGAGCGGGGCATGGCTGCCGAAGCCGAACACCGCCAGCACGTCCGGCGCGGCGAGCAGGGCCGGGAGCGCCTCGCTGCTGTAATCCACCGACAGGCTGGGCGCGGCGTCGAAGGACGGATGCGCGCTCATGGACGGACCTCCATGGCGGAGGGGGCCGGGGTCCCGGGGCGGGCCTCGATGCCGTCAGGGCCCGCGCCACGATGCAGGGTGTCCCCCTCGAAACGCACGCGCGCCTGCCGGCGGCGTCGCAGCCAGCCGCGCAGGGCCGAGGGCGCGAGTGCCAGCGAGGTCAACGCATAGATGAGGCGGAACACGCGCAGGCGCCGGATCACCGCGGGGTTGTCGAACACGTCGCCCGCGAGCATCGAGATCACCGCCTGTTCGACCTGCCAGTTGTTCCGGGGATGGTTGAACAGGTGGCGCATGACCGGCGTGTTGAAGCGGTAGATGAACCACTCGAAATGCCGGAGCCCGCGCCGGGAGCGGCGCTGCATCGCCGCCTGCAGTGCGCGCTCTCGCCGCGGCTCGCGCAGGGCCTGGCCGACCACGCGGGCGGCCTGCTCGCCGCCGTCCATGGCGAGGAACACGCCCGAGGAGAACACCGGGTCGACGAAGGCGTGGGCATCGCCCACCATCAACCAGCCCGGCCCGCCCATGCGCGTGCAGGCGTAGGAGTAATTGCCGGTGACGTGCACGTCGCCGACGCGTTCGGCGCCCTGCATGCGTGCCGCCACGGCGGGTTGCGACATCAGGGTGTCCATCAGGAACGCGTCGGTGTTGCCGCGACGCTGCTTCAGGTAGTCGGGGAAACACACCGCGCCCACGCTCATGACGCCGTCGGGCAGCGGGATCAGCCAGGTCCAACCATGTTCGAAGCGCTGCACGGTGATGTTGCCGGCATCGCCGCCCTCGCGGCGCGCCACGCCGCGGAAGTGGCTGAAGATCGCCGCAGACTGGTGCGTGCGGTTCCTGCGCTTGAGGCCCAGTTGGCGGCCGACGACGGTGTCGCGGCCGCTCGCGTCGACCACGTAGCGGGGCGCGAAAGCCAGCGCATGGCCGGCGGCGTCGCGGGCCCGTACTTCGCCGGGGCGGCCATCGTCGCCGAACACGATCCGCTCCACGCGGACCTGCTCGCGCGCATCCACGCCTTCGCGACGCGCATGCGCGAACAGCAGCGCATCGAAGTCGGCGCGCTTGACCTGGAAGGCATGGTCGCTACGTGGATCCAGCGCCCGTTCAAACGGGAAGGTGTTGTAGTCGTGCCGGCGCTCCGGCTCGCCCGTGACGGGGAAGTCCGCGCCACGCTTGTGCACGCCGATCGCACGCACCTGTTCCAGCAGCCCCAGCCGCGCCAGGATCGGCATGTTCATCGGCAGCAGCGATTCGCCGATGTGGAAGCGCGGATGGCACTCCTTCTCCAGCATGACCACGTGGTGGCCGTCGCGGGCCAGCAGGGTCGCCGTGGTGCTGCCGGCAGGCCCCCCGCCGATGACCAGCACGTCGCAGGCCAAGGGGGTGCCGGGCGCGGGATCGCCGGCGGGGTCTGGGGCGGCGGCGGGCCGGGTGCCCGCGGGTGTTTCGTCGGTCATGCCGGCCATGATACCGGGCGGGCCTGCCCGCGAGCGGATATGGACGCCTCGCCGCCGCGGGGGCGCAAAGCTTGCGTCGGCGGGCGGGATGCCGGATCGTGGCGCTCCTGTCCGTCCATTCCAGTGAAGTCCCCGATGTCCCAACAGAGTCCCGCCGAGCATGAACTGGCCCAATTGCTGGTCGAGAGCCTGAACCTGGAAGAGGTCGAGGCCGCTTCCATCGACCCCGAGGCCCCGCTGTTCGGCGAGGGACTGGGCCTGGATTCGATCGATGCACTCGAGCTGGCCCTGGCGATCTCGAAGCAATATGGCTTCCAGTTGCGCTCGGACAGCGAGGAGAACCGCCGGATCTTCGCTTCGCTGCGATCGCTCTCCGCGCACGTCGACGCCAACAAGGCGCTCTGAGCGGGCCTGCCGGCCCCCACGCCGTGGACAGTTTCCTCCCGCGGTTGCTGCTGGCGCTGGCGTACCCCGGGCTGGCCCACTGGGCGACGCACGGGGGCGGCGCGTGGGCCGAGGTCGTCGCGCTCACCGACCTGGCGCTGGTGGTCCTGGTCGACGGCCTGATGCGCCGGCACCCCGTGGCCTGGCTGTCGCTCGCCGCGATCGTGGCGGTCCTGGCGCTCAGCGCGGGCACCCCGCTGCCCCGCCTGCTCCTGCTGGCGCCGCCAATGCTCTTCACCGGCCTGGCGGCATGGGTGTTCGCGCGCAGCCTGGGCGATCCCCGTGGCGCCCTGATCACCCGGATCGTTGAGAAGATGGAGCGCTGCGATGCCGGGAGGCTGGCGCCGGCCCTTCGTCGCTATACGCGCCGCCTCAGCCTCGCCTGGGCAGGCGTGCTCGGCCTGCTGTGCGCCATCAACGGCGTGCTGGCCATGGTCGCGGTGCCCGACGGGGCATTGGCGCTGCTGGGCATCAGCGCGCCGGTCAGCATCAGTCGCGAACAGTGGTCGCTGTTCGCCAACCTGCTGAACTATGGCCTGGTCGGGGTCTTCTTCATCGGCGAATACCTGCTGCGGCGCCGGCTTTTCGCCGAGCGGCCGTATCGCGACTTCCTGGAATTCCTGCGCATGATGGCCGGGCTGGGACCGGACTTCTGGCGCGAGTTGTTCAGCCGGCCGCCCGCCGGGGCCCGGCGAAGCTGAACGCCGCTGCCGCCGCCGACCGCTATCCTGTGCCGCAGTCCCGCTCCAGATGCCATCGTCCTGCATGCAGTTCACCGTGCCCACCGACCACCCCTGCCTGCCGGGCCATTTCCCCGGTCGCCCGCTGGTGCCGGGCGTGGTGATCCTCGATCGCGTGATCGAGGCCATCGAAGCCGCCGGCGCGCCGCGCGATGCCGCCTGGCACTGGCCGAGGCTGAAATTCCTGCAGCCCCTGCTGCCCGGCCAGTGGGCCAGCATCGAGCTGGAACGCATGGAGGAGGCCGACGCGCCGACCGGCACGTCGACATGCCGATGGCGCTTCCGCGTGCTCCACGACGAGGTGCTGCTGGCGGCCGGCGAACTCCGGGCCGCACGCGCATGAGTGCCACCCTGCCGGGCGGCACCGGGCGCGGCGCCGCCGATGACGTGGCCGACTGGACCCGCCGACCGGAAGGCGGCGGGCGCTTCGCGATCTGGCTGATCCAGGCCATCGCCCGCCATCTCGGGCGCGCGCCGGCGCGCGCGCTGCTGTATCCGATCACCCTCTACTTCCTGGTCATGCGCGGCCCCGAGCGCCGCGCATCGCGCGCCTACCTGGGCCGCCTGCGGGGTCGGCCGGCCGGGTGGGGCGACGCCGCCCGCCACATCCATACCTTCGCCTCGACCATCCTCGACCGCGTGTTCCTGCTGGGCGGGCGGATGGACAGCTTCGACATCCGGACCCACGGGCTGGACGCCCTGCACGAGGTGCTTGATCGCGGCCGCGGAGTCCTGCTGTTCGGCTCGCACCTGGGCAGTTTCGATGGCCTGCGCGCCCTGGCCACCCAGCGTCCGCGGGTGCCCGTGCGGGTGGTGCTGGACAAGCGGCACAACCCCGCGATCACCCAGCTGATCGACGCGCTCAACCCCGAGCTGGCGCGCAACATCATCGACGCGGGACAGGACGGCCCCTCCATCGTCCTGGCGATCCAGCAGGCGGCGGCGGAGGGCGGCATCGTCGCGATCCTGGCCGACCGCGCGCGTCCGGGCGAGCCGGTGGTATCGGTGCCGTTCATCGACAGCCCGGCACCGTTCCCGACGGCGCCCTGGCTGATCGCCGCGGTGCTCGAGCTGCCGGTGGTGCTGGCCTTCGGCCTGTATCGGGGCGGTCGCCACTACGACCTGGTGTTCGAGCCCTTCAGCGACGGGCTTTCCGCCCCCCGGCGGCAGCGTGCCGAAGCCCTGCCGGGCTGGGTGGCCCGCTACGCGGCTCGACTGGAACACCACGCGCGCAGCGCGCCCTACAACTGGTTCAATTTCTATGATTTCTGGCAGAGCGATGATGCGAAAACCGGTTCCCATGCGTCGCCCGCGGCGCGCAGTCGCTAACGCATTCGCGGGGCTGGCGCTGGTGCTGGCCGGCTTGATCCCGGCCGCGGCCGCCCAGCGCGTCGACGCCCCCGCCGACCTGGACTGGGTGCTGCAGCGCATCGTCCGGCCCGCGCCGGCGCGCACGCCCTTCCTCGAGCTGCGGGGCTCGGCCCTGCTCAAGGCGCCGCTGCGGATCGTGGGCGAATATCGCCGGCCCGACGATGCCACCCTCGTGCGCGACGTGCGGTCGCCCTATCGGGAGACCACGACGATCGCCAACGGCGAGATCGTGATCCAGCGCGAGGGACGCGGCCCGCGCCGCTTCGCCATGTCGCGCGCGCCCGAACTGGCCGGCCTGCAGTCGGGCTTCGGCGCACTGCTGGGCGGCGACCGCCTGGAACTGGAGCGGCATTACCGCGTCACCGTCGAGGGCAGCCGCCGGCAATGGGCGTTGCGCCTGGTGCCGCGCGACGCGGCGGTGGCCGCACGCGTGGATGAAGTGCGCCTGCGCGGGCGGGGCAGCGAACTGCGCTGCATCGAAACGCAGGTGGCGGGGGCCGACGTCCAGCGCACCCTGCTCGCCGGCGCGGTGGTCGATGCCGATGGCGTCGACGATACCGACGCCCTGCGCGCGCTGTGCCAGATGGCCCCGACCGCGGTTCCGTCAGCACGATGACGCCGGTACGACGCCTGGTGCTGGCGCTGTCGTGGCTGGCGCTGCTCGGCCTTGCCGGCGCCTGGATCACGCGCCACCTCGAAGTCAGCGGTGACCTGCGCCACTTCATGCCCACCGCGCGCACGCCGGCCCAGAAACTGTTGATCGAGGAACTGGGCGAAGGACCCGGTGCGCGCCTGCTGCTGGTGGCACTGTCCGGCGACGCGCCCGCCGAGCTGGCGCGCCAGTCGCTGGCGATGCGCGAATCGCTCGACGGCGATGCCCGTTTCACGGTCGTGGCCAATGGACACGACGGTGGCCTGGATGCCATTTCCCCCGGCCTGCGTCCCTACCGCTACCTGCTGTCGCCCACCGTCGACCTGCAGCGGTTCGATCGCGACTGGCTGTCGGACGAGCTCCAGCAGCGCGTCCAGGACCTGGGCTCGCCGGCCGCCGCCCAGCTCGAACCCCTGTTGCCCCGCGATCCCACGCTGGAAACGCTGCGCCTGGCCGAAGCCTGGACGCCGGCGAGCGCGCCCGAGGTCTGGCACGGCGTCTGGTTCACGCGACCTGCCGCGCCTCCACCGGGACCGGCAAGCCACGACGCCCCGTCGCCCGCGCGCCCGGACAGTCCCGCGAACACGCGCGGCCCGCCCGCCGCCGCGCACCGCGAAGCGCTGCTGCTGCTCGAGACCCGCGCCGCCGGCTTCGACCCGCAAGGCCAGCAGGCTGCGCTGGCGGCGGTCCACGACGCCTTCGACAAGGCGCGCGGCGACAGCCCGTCGCGCTTGAGCATCACCGGCCCGGGCGCGTTCTCGGTCGAGATCGGCGAGCGCACGCGTCGCGAGGCCACCCTGTTCGGGACCCTCGGCGGCATCGGCTTCGGCCTCATGCTGCTGGTCGCCTACCGCCGCTGGCAGGTGCCCCTGCTGGCCGCGCTGCCGGTGGCGACGGCCGGGCTCGCGGGCCTGGCCGCCGTCGCGCTGGTCTTCAGCGAGCAGGTGCACGGCATCACCCTGGCCTTCGGCTTCACCCTGATCGGCATCGCCGCGGATTACCCGATCCACCTGCTGAGCCACCAGCGACCGGGCCTGGCCGCGTACGCCAGTGCGCGGACCCTGTGGAAGACGCTGGCCACCGGCGCCGCCTCGACCTGCCTGGCCTACCTGACCTTCTTCGTGTCCGGCGTCGACGGGCTGCGCCAGCTCGCGTTGTTCACCGTGGCCGGCCTCGCGACCGCTGCGCTCAGCACCCGCTTCCTGCTGCCGGCCCTGCTCGATCCGGTGCCGCGCGACGTCGCCGACCTGCCGCTGATGCACGCGCTGATGCAGCGGGTGGAGCGCTTGCCGCGCCTCAACTCGACCCTGTCGCTGGGCCTGGCCGGCATCGCGGCGGCGGTGGTGGTGTTCGTGCCGGGTGCGTTCTGGCAGAACGACCTGGCCCGGCTGACGCCGGTGCCCGAGGCCGCGCTCGCGCGCGACCTGGAGTTGCGGCATGCCCTGGGCGCCCCTGACGTGCGCTACATGATCGCCGTCGAGGGCGCCGACGCCGACGCGGTGCTGGCGCATACCGAGGGCATGCGCAGCGCCCTAGACACCCTGCGTTCGCAGGGCGCCATCGCCGATTACGACATGGCGGCGCGCTACCTGCCCAGCGTCGCCACCCAGCGGGAACGCCAGGCGCGCCTGCCCGACCGCGCCATGCTGCAGGCCGAGCTCGATGCCGCCGTCGCCGGCACACCCTTCCTCCCCGATGCCTTCAGTGGCTTCGTCGACGACGTGGAGACGGCCCGTACCGCCGAACCGCTTCGCCCGGCCGACATCGCCGGCACGCCGCTGGAAACGCGGATCGGTGGCCTGCTGCTGCAGTCGCCCGGACGGGCGACCGCGCTGGTGACCCTGACCGGCCTCGTCGATCCGGGCGCCGTGGCGCAGGTCGCCGCGGCCGAAGGCGCGGCCCTGCTCGATCTCAAGCGGGCCTCCGAATCCCTGGTCGCCGAATACCGCGAACGCGTGCTCTGGGCGCTGGGCCTCGCCGTGCTGCTGCTGCTGGCCGGCGTCGGCATCGTCCTGCGCCATGCGCGGCGCACCGCGCGGGTCATGGCGCCGATGCTGCTGAGCACGCTGCTGGTGCTGGCGGTGCTGCGCGTGGCCGGGGTCGAGCTCAACCTGTTCCACCTGGTCGCGCTGATGCTGGCGGCCGGACTCGGCCTGGACTACGCGCTGTTCTTCGACCATGCCGGCCACGACCGCGCCGAACAGCGCCGCACCCTGCACGCCCTCATCGTCTGCGCCATCTCCACCCTGCTCGTGTTCGCGCTGCTGGGGCTGTCGTCGATCCCGGTACTGCGGGCCATCGGCAGCACCGTGGCGCTCGGTGTGCTGTTCAACCTCAGCCTGGCGCTGCTGGTCACGCGTCGCCGGGAGGGCATGGCATGACCGCGCCGCCGGTCCTCGATCGCGCCGGCATCCTGGCGCGCGTGCCGCACCAGGGGGCGATGTGCCTGTGGGATGCCGTGCTGGACTGGGACGCGCAGCGCATCCGGCTGCGCGCCGACAATCACCGCGACCCCGCCCATCCGCTCCGCCACCGCGGCCGCCTGTCCGCCGTGCACCTGTGCGAGTACGGCGCCCAGGCGATGGCGGTGCATGGCGGACTGCTGGCGGCCGGCGATGGCACGCCGCCCCGGGCCGGGATGCTGGTGGCGCTGCGGGGGGTGGAGTTGGCGCTCGCGTGCATCCACGACCTGCCCGGTCCGCTGGAGGGCGACGCCGAACTCGTCGCCGCGGGCCCCGACAGCCAGCAGTACGCATTCGCCATCCGCCATGCCGGCGACGTCATCGCCGAAGGGCGTGCGATGGTCGCCTTCGCCCCCTGAAGTCCACGGCGCGGCGAGGCGCGCTCAGAACTTGTAGCCGAGCGAGCTGGTCAGCGACCAGTCGTTCTGGGAGGCATCCTCGCTCACCGGCTTGTTGTCCTGGCTGCGGATGTAGCTCAGCTCGAAGTACAGGTCCTTGACCAGTTCATAGCGCGCCCGCGCCGACAGTTCGCTGCGCACGCGACCGCTGACGGTGAAGCTGGGGAACACGGTGAGGCTCGCCGACAGGTCCACGTCCGGGTTGTCGAAGTGGAAGTACTCGTACTGCAGCATGAGCAGGCCCTCGACGCTTTCCTGCCGGGGCTCGCCGACGAATTTCTCGTCGCTCAACACGAGCCCGCCCAGGGTCGAGAACGCCCGGTTGGCGTCCTGCACCCAGTACCGTCCCACGCCGGCGCCGATCAGGCTGCGCAGGTCGAGGTCCAGTTCGTCGTTGCTGGTGAAGCCCGCCGTGGCGGCCCAGTACCAGCGTTCGCTGCGCAGCCAGCGGTAGATGCCGTCCACGTCCTGGCGGTTGGAGACCGGGTTGTTGGACGATTCCGTCCGCGCGGCCTCGTAGGCCAGCGACCAGCTGCGCTCGGGCGCCTTGAACGACATGTCGGCGGACACGGTGACCTGGCGGTTGTCGTTCGCCGAGGCCGCGCTCAGGCCGATGCTGGCATGGCCGTCGATATGGTCGAGCCAGGTCCCTTCCGACAGGGGCGTGATCCGGACGATGCTGTCCAGCTCCAGCGGTGCCTGCGTGCCACTGTCGTGGTCCGTGCCCAGGACCACCGTGCCCGCGT
>JAUIJO010000244.1 GCA_030431185.1 Gammaproteobacteria bacterium
TTGAGCACGACTTCCGCGGACGGGTTGTCGAGCAACGCCAGCAGCAGGTGTTCGACGGTCATGTATTCGTGGCGCGCCTCGCGGGCGCGCTTGTAACACTGGCCGATGCTGAACTCGAGATCCTTGCTGAACATGGGAGGTGACCTCCAGAAGACTACTGCCATCCTAGATGGGGACTGGCGGGTGCTTTTCCATGCCCCCGCGCCTGGCTGCGAACCGCCCGGGGTTCAGCTCGAGGGACCCTCGCGCGCCCATCGGATGCCCCCCTGCCTACGAAACGTCTCCTCTGTGGATCACGGCTTCCACGACAGTTTTAGGCCTTTTCCATCGTGCACAGCAAGGGGTGCTGGTTGAGCCTTGAATATTCGTTCACCTGGGCCACCTTCGACTCTGCCACTTCGCGGGTGAAAACCCCGCACACGCCCCGCCCCCGGGTATGCACGTGGAGCATGATCTGGGTGGCCTTCTCGATGTTCATCGGGAAGAAGCGCATGAGCACCTCGACCACGAAGTCCATGGGGGTGTAGTCGTCGTTGAGCAGGAGCACGGAGTACAGGGGGGGACGGGCGACCTCGGGTCGGTCCGTCTCCACCAGCGCGCCGTGCTGGTGTTCGTGGTCGGTGGGGTTTGGCATGGCGTGATTATACCGGCGCGCCGGCACTCCCCGTGGCCCGCGCCCGCCGCCGTCCACGCGCATGGACGCACCCAGCCCGGACCGGCACAATGAGACCTCCATCGATGCAAGAACAGGGGGAACCACGTGCGATTGATTTCTTTGCTTGTCCTGCTGCTGGCGGGGCTCATCCATGCGCCGGCCCATGCCCAGGATGCCCGCGTCAAGCAGCAGCTCGACGCCCTCGGCTACGAGTACGAGGTCGACGAGGACGGCGACTACAGGATGGTGTTCGACACCGACGGGAACCGTTCGCAACTGGTGTTCGTCATCTCCAACGTGAACAAGTATGGCGCGCACGCCGTCCGTGAGATCTGGTCCCCCGCCTACCAGGCGCCCGGCCAGGACTTCCCGGCCGTGGTCGCGAACAAGCTGCTCGAGGATGCCGACGAGAACAAGCTGGGCGCCTGGGTCAAGCAGGGCGACATGGCCCTTTACGTGATCAAGATCGCCGCCGATGCGTCGAACGACGAGCTCGAGGATGCCCTGGAGTTCGCGGTCAAGGTCGCCGACCAGATGGAAATCCTGCTGACCAACGGCGACGACGCGTTCTGAGGAAGACGGCAGGATGAGCTACCGCGAAGGCCGTTTCTGGCAACCCGACGTCACCGTCGCCACAGTCGTGGCCGATGGCGGTCGACTGTTGCTGGTCGAGGAAACGGTGGGCGGACGGCGCGTCCTGAACCAGCCCGCCGGGCACCTCGAACCGGACGAGAGCCTGTTCGAGGCCGCCCGGCGGGAAACGCTCGAGGAGACCGGTTGGCAGGTACGGCTCACGGCGTTCGTCGGCGCCTACCAGTGGAAGGCGCCGACCGGTCCAGATGGCCAGGAGGGCCGCCATTTCCTGCGATTCGCCTTCGCCGCGGAGCCCGTCAGCCACGATCCCGCCCGTCCCCTGGACGACGGCATCATCCAGGCGGTCTGGTTGACCCCGGCCGAACTGCAATCCCGCGGGCCGGAACATCGCAGCCCGTTGGTGTGGCGGGCCGCCGCCGACTTCCTCGCGGGCCAGCGCCACCCGCTGGAGCTGTTGCAGGCCCTGCCGTGAGCCCGCCCCGGGTCATCGTCGGCATGTCCGGCGGCGTCGACTCGTCGGTGGCGGCGCTCATGCTCGGGCAGGCGGGCGAGTCCATCGCCGGCCTCTTCATGCAGAACTGGGCCGAGGACGAGGCCCCCGACAGCGCGGATGCCACCGGCGGCAGGACGCCGGCACCGGCCGGCAGTGGGGGCTGCCGCGCCGAGGACGACCGCCGGGACGCGGTGGCGGTCTGTGGCCGCCTGGGGATTCCCATCCATTTCCGCGATTTCTCGTCCGAGTACTGGGCGGGCGTGTTCGAACATTTCCTGGCCGAATACGCGGCGGGCCGCACGCCCAATCCGGACGTCCTGTGCAACCGCGAGATCAAGTTCAAGCATTTCCTCGACGCGGCCCGCGAGCTGGGCGCGGAGCGGATCGCCACCGGCCACTATGCCCGCGTCGCCCGGGTCGAGGGCCGCCACCGCCTGCTCCGGGGCGTGGACCGCGCCAAGGACCAGAGCTACTTCCTCCACCAGTTGGGCCAAGCGCAGCTGGCGTCGACGCTGTTCCCGCTGGGGGAGCTGCCCAAGAGCGATGTCCGGCGGATGGCCGCGGACGCCGGCCTGCCCACCGCCGCCAAGAAGGACTCGACCGGGATCTGCTTCATCGGCGAGCGCGACTTCCGCGGGTTCCTGTCCCGGTACCTCCCGGCCCGGCCCGGCGAGATGCGCACGCCCGACGGCCGCCCCGTGGGCGAACACCCCGGCGTGTTCTATTTCACCCTGGGTCAGCGCGAGGGCCTCAATATCGGTGGCGTCCGCGGTTTCGAGCAGGCGCCGTGGTACGTGGTGGGCAAGGACGTCGCCCGCAACCTGCTCTACGTCGACCAAGGGCACGACTCGCCCTGCCTGCGGTCGTCGAACCTGCAAAGCGAAGCCGCCCACTGGATCGCCGGCGCGCCCCCGGCGTCGCGCTTCACCTGCACCGCCCAGACCCGCTATCGGCAGCCGGACCAGGCCTGCGAAGTCACCGTCCTGGACAATGGCGGCCTGGCCGTGCGTTTCGGCCAGTCCCAACGCGCGGTGACCCCTGGCCAGTCGCTGGTGCTGTACGACGGCGACACCTGCCTCGGAGGTGCGGTCATCGCATCGACCGATGCCCCACTCGAACAACGATTGAGCACCCAAGCCCGATGAGCCCAAGCCCCGACAACCCCATGTCCGACCGTGTCCTGGCACTGGCGGGCCTGGTCCAGGCCCTGTCCCAGGTGCGTCGCATCGCCGACACCGGCCAGGCCAACACCGATGCCCTGGCCACCGTGCTCGACTCGGTGTTCCGGATCGATGCGGAGTCGCCGGCCGAGGTCTACGGCAGCCGTCGGGCCCTGATGCCCGGCCTGGCCCTGTTGCGCGACTACCTGGAGGGCCGCAACACGGACCCGCAGTTGCCGCGGCTGGCGATGGCGGTGATGCAACTCGAGCGCAAGTTCGTCCGCGACGAGGACATGGCGCGCCAGGTCAGCCGCAGCATCCTGGCCAATCGCGACCGTGCGCTGGCCGACGGCAGTACCCACCCCGACGTGATGGGTGCGCTCGGCACGCTCTACGCCGAGACCCTCAGCCACCTGCGCCCGCGTGTCCTGGTCCAGGGCAACCCGCACTACCTCGGCCAGCCCAGCGTCGTGGCCGAGGTCCGCGCCGCGCTGCTGGCGGCGGTGCGTTCGGCGGTGTTGTGGCGCCAGCTGGGGGGCAGCCTGATGGATTTCCTGCTGGCCAAGGGCCGCATGCGCGACGCGGTGCACCAGGCGCTCCGCTGAAGGCCCGGGCGCGGGGACAGGCCGTAAACAGGAAGCCCGGCGATCGCCGGGCTTCCTGCATGGGTCGAACGGCGCCTGGACTCAGGCCGCCACGGTGTCGGCCACGTCCTTGTAGTCCTGGATCTGGTCGAAGTTCATGTAGCGGTAGATCTCCTCGCCCTTGGCGTTGATCACCCCGATGTCGGCCATGTACTCGGCCTTGGTCGGGATGCGCCCCAGGCGCGAGCAGATCGCGGCCATCTCAGCCGACCCCAGGTAGACGTTGGAATTGCGACCCAGGCGGTTGGGGAAGTTGCGCGTGCTGGTGGAGAACACCGTGGCGCCTTCCTTCACCTGTGCCTGGTTGCCCATGCACAGGCTGCAACCGGGCATCTCCATGCGCGCGCCTGCGCTGCCGAAGGTGCCGTAGTGGCCTTCCTTGGTGAGTTCGGTGGCGTCCATCTTGGTCGGCGGGGCCACCCAGAGCTTGGTCGGGATGTCGCGCTTGCCTTCCAGCAGCTTCGACGCCGCGCGGAAATGGCCGATGTTGGTCATGCACGAGCCGATGAAGACCTCGTCGATGGCCGCGCCGGCGACCTCCGACAGGGTCTTCACGTCGTCGGGGTCGTTCGGGCAGGCCACGATGGGCTCGTGCACGTCGGCCAGGTCGATCTCGATCACCGCCGCGTACTCGGCGTCGGCATCGGCCCCGAGCAGTTGC
>JAUIJO010000245.1 GCA_030431185.1 Gammaproteobacteria bacterium
CGAAAGGGTCGGATCCCGGGAATCCCGGTGCGCGGAACCCGTGCCGGCCTCGCGACGCCATCGCGGGCGCGCCACGTCCGGTGGGGCCAGCGGGTGCAGTGCGACATGTTACCGGCTTGGCGGCATTCATTCACCTGCCATGGCGACGCGGCGACCGCTGCTTCTCCGCATCGAGCGCGCCGGAACGGAGGTTTCCGGCCAGCGACTGCTGCGCTGCCGCGTGCGATCATGAACCGGCGTGATAAGTTCACGCTCGCTCGTCGGGGCAGGCCAGGGGGTTTGCCACCGGCCGACGAAACACGAAACCAGCAGGATGCGCCGGGGCAGGCATCGCGCCAGGGGAAACCTGCTGGAATCGCGAGGCGGTACCGGGGACGCCGGTTGTCGAAAGCGCAGCCGGACATTCGAACGCATGTCAGTTATCGGGGAAGAATGCATGCCTGCACACGTTGCGAACACCAGTAGGCCCGCGAGCAACCTGCTCTCGCTCGCGGTCGCCGCCGCATTGATGGCCTGCGTGGCCCTGCCGGCCGTGGCCCAGGACACCCGTGCCGACGAGGACGCGGAGTCCACCACGAACCTCGCGGGGCTGGTGGTGACCGCGCAGAAGCGGGAAGAAGTCCTCCAGGACGTCCCGATCTCGATCACCGCGCTGCCCGAGCAACTGCTCCAGGACACCGGCGTGCGCGACGTCAAGGACCTGCAGATGCTGGTGCCCGGGCTGACCGTCACCAGCACGCAGAGCGAGGCGCAGACCACGGCGCGCATCCGCGGCATCGGCACGGTCGGCGACAATCCCGGGCTGGAATCCTCGGTCGGCGTCGTCATCGACGGCGTCTACCGCCCCCGCAACGGCGTGGGCTTCGGTGACCTGGGCGAGATCGAGCGCATCGAAGTGCTGAAGGGCCCGCAGGGCACGGTGTTCGGCAAGAACACCTCGGCGGGCGTCATCAACGTGATCACGCGGCGCCCCGACTACAACACCTACGTCGATGGCGAACTGACGGTCGGCAACTACGGCGCGCTGGGCGTGGCCGGTACCTTCAACAGCGCGCTCGGCGACAACTCGGCGATGCGCGTGTACGCGGCCAAGCGCAATCGCGATGGCTGGATGGACGTGCACACCGGCAATGGCCCGCGTCGCGAGGACGAGGACTACGACCAGAACTTCCACTCGCTGCGCGGCCAGTTGCTGCTCGAGCCGACCGACACCCTGGACATCAACTTCATCGCCGACTTCACCAGCCGCGAGGAGAACTGCTGCACCGCGGTGACCCTGGTCCGCGGCGGCACCGCGCCGCTGATCGACGCGCTGGCCCCGGACGAGGGCGTGATACCCGTGGCGGATCCGTCGGCGCGGCAGGCCTGGGGCAACCGCGGCACCGGGCAGGACCTCAAGGACAAGGGCGTGTCGATGGAGCTCAACTGGGAGACGCCCTGGCTGGGCGGCGCGACCCTGACCTCGATCACCGCCAGGCGCGACTGGGACGCCATCAACGGGCTGGACTACGACTACACCACCGCCGACATCATCTACCGCAACGCCGACGAGGACGAGTCGCTGATCGCCTTCGACACGTTCACCCAGGAACTGAGGCTGACCGGGTCGACGGACCGCTTCGACTGGATGGTCGGCGGCTTCTACGCCGACGAGGACCTCAAGCGCAACGACTCCTATCGCATGGGCGACGCGTACGAACCCTATGTGTCGACCCTCGTGTTCCAACGCGTCGCCGCCGGCATCACCGCCGCGGGCCTGCCGATCGACACGGCCAACCCGGCGACCTTCTTCTCGCAGGTCACCGGGCAGCCCTACGGCACCGGCTTTGCCGGCCTGGGCGCGCTGGACCGCTACCAGCAGGATGCCAAGAGCTTTGCGCTGTTCACCAACAACACCTGGCATGCGACCGACGCGCTCGACCTGACCCTGGGCCTGCGCTACACCCGCGAGGACAAGCAACTCGACGCCTCCTACAGCAATCCCAACGGCAGCCCCGGCTGCGCGGCCGCGCTGGCCAACCCGGCCGGCAGCGTGGCGCAGGCCCTCTTGGCGCGTGGCGTGCCGCTGGGCGCGCTGACGCCGGCGCAGCAGGCCGCGCTGCTGGGCCAGATCGCCCCGCAGGTGGTGGGCTTCATGTGCCTGCCCTGGGCCAATGCGCTGCAGGATGGTCGCGCCACCCACCAGGAGCGCGAGGAAAAGGAGTGGTCCGGGACCTTGAAGGCGGCGTACCGCTGGAACGACCGCCTCATGACCTATGCGTCGGCGGCGCGCGGCTACAAGGCGGGCGGCTTCAACTTCGACCGCGTGCAATCCGCGGACGGCCTCTCCAGCGGCGCGGCCGGCATCATCCCGGTCGATGACACGTCGTTCCCGGGCGAGTTCGTGGACAGCTACGAGCTCGGTGCCAAGAGCACGTGGATGGACGGCAACCTGCTGCTCAATGCCACGCTGTTCCACCAGACCTACGAAGACTTCCAGCTCAACTCGTTCCTGGGCACGAGCTTCGTGGTCCGTTCCATCCCGGAGGTGGTGTCGAAGGGCGTGGACACCGAGGTCCTGTGGGACACGCCGCTCGACGGCCTCGCGCTGCAGGCGGGCCTGACCTACGCGGACACCCGCTATGGCGACGAGGCGCCGACCGCGGATTTCGTGTTCCCGGGCGCGCTCTACAAGCTGCCCGGCAGCCGCGCCAGCTTCGCGCCCCTGTGGTCGGGCTCGGCGTCGGTGACCTACGAATGGGAGTTCGGCGGTTCGCTGATGGGCCGGTTCAACCTGGGCGGCAAGTACATGTCCGACTTCAACACCGGCTCGGACCTCGACGCCGAGAAGATGCAGGACGCCTATGCCGTGTTCAACGCGCGCCTGGGCATCGGCTCGCGCGACCGTCGCTGGATGGTCGAACTGTGGGGCCAGAACATCTTCGACGAGTACTACACCCAGGTCGCCTTCGACGCGCCCCTGCAGGCGCCGGGCTCGCCCGCGCCCGGCGATCCGCTGAACTCGTACAACGGGTTCCCCGGCGCGCCGGCGACCTATGGCGTGACCCTGCGCGTGCACTACTGATCCCAACCCGGACACGCCGCCCGGCCTTGCCGGCGCGGCGTGGGCTGCAGGTATAGTGTCCAGCCATGAACGCCGACATCTCCGACATCGCCCTGCGCACGCTGGCCGAGCAGGTCGCCTCGACCGCGATCGCCCAGCACCACCGGCTGACCACTGCGGAAAGCTGCACGGGCGGATGGATCGCCAAGGCGCTGACCGACATCTCCGGGTCGTCGGACTGGTTCGAATGCGGCATCACCGCCTACAGCTACGAAGCCAAGCAGGCCTTGCTGGGCGTGCAGCCGCATACCCTGGAAGAGCACGGCGCGGTCAGCCGCGAGACGGTGATGGAGATGGTGTCCGGCGCCCTGGTGCAGTCCGGCGCTTCCGCCGCCGTGGCGGTCACCGGCATCGCCGGCCCCGGGGGTGGCACCGACGACAAGCCGGTGGGCACCGTGTGGATCGCCTGGAAGCGCCGGGGCGGCTACCCCACCGCGGTGGTGTTCCACTTCGACGGTGATCGCGAGGCCGTCCGCCGCCAGACCGTCGCGGCCGCCCTGCACGGCCTGATCGAACTGATGAGCTGAGGCGCTTGACGGGCCTGTCGGGCTGTTAGTAGTATTGCTACTAACATGGACATCACCGATACCCAGCAGGCGATCTGGCACCTGATCGCCGAGCGCATCCGCAGCGAGGGCATGCCCCCGTCGCAGACCGAGATCGCCCGGGCCATGGGCTTCAGCAGCGTCCGCGCGGCCCAGTACCACATCGAGGCGCTCGAGCAGGCAGGCGTCCTGGAGCGGGTGCCCGGACGGGCGCGCGGCCTGCGCCTGCGGGTCCAGCCCGAGGGCCTGGACGACGGGGACATGGCGGAGGACGCGCCCTCCGTGGCGGCCCTGAACGACGACGCGCTGCACCTGCCCGTGCTGGGCCAGGTGGCCGCGGGACTGCCGATCGGCGCCGACATCGGTTCCGACCAGATGGTCCTGCTGGACCGCAACTTCTTCTCGCCCTCGCCGGATTACCTGCTCCGGGTCAAGGGCGACTCGATGCGCGACGAGGGCATCTTCGACGGCGACCTGATCGGCGTGCACCGGACCCGCGACGCGCGTTCCGGGCAGATCGTCGTCGCCCGC
>JAUIJO010000246.1 GCA_030431185.1 Gammaproteobacteria bacterium
TGGCGATCGCGGCCGGCGACCTGGTGTTCAAGCCGGTGGGCGAGCGCAGCGGCGTCTGGGCCGAGCCGGCGGCGATCGACAAATCGGTCAAGGAGTTCGCCGACACCGAGAAGATGATCGAGGTCACCGAGAAGCTGTACGGCCCGTACCGCTGGGGCCGCTACGACATGCTGGTCCTGCCGCCTTCGTTCCCCTACGGAGGCATGGAGAATCCGCGGCTCTCGTTCATCACCCCGACCGTCATCGTCGGCGACAAGTCGCTGGTCTCGCTGATTGCGCATGAGCTGGCGCACAGCTGGTCGGGCAACCTGGTCACGTTCGCCACGCCGAAGGACCAGTGGCTCAACGAAGGCATGACCAGCTACGTCGAGAACCGCATCGTCGAGGAGCTCTACGGCAAGGACCTCGCCGACATGGAATACCTGATCGCGCGCAACGAGCTGCGCAAGACCATCGGCGACATGCCGCCGCAGGGCCAGGCCCTGGCGATCCGTCCCGACGTGAAGGTCACCGCGAAGGACCCGCTGACCGAAGTCGCGTACGACAAGGGCGCCTGGTTCCTGGCGTTCCTGGAGTCGCGTTTCGGCCGCGAGGACTTCGACACCTTCCTGCGCGGCTACTTCGACCACTTCGCGTTCCAGTCGATCCCGACCACCACCTTCATCGACTACGCGCGCGAGAACCTGCTGGACAAGCATCCGGGCAAGGTCAGCGAAGCCGAGCTCGACGAGTGGATCTACGGCACCGGCATCCCGGCATCCGCGCCGGAGGTGAAGTCGCCGTTGCTGGAGAAGGTCGACGCCGCGCGCAGTGCGTGGCTTGCCGACGGCGCCTTGCCGGCCAAGGCGGTCACCGATGCCTGGAGCACGCAGGAGTGGCTGCATTTCCTCGACGGCATGCCCGACACCCTGGAGACCGCGCAGCTGGTCGCCCTGGACGAGGCCTACGCGTTCACCGGCACCGCCAACGGCGAGATCGCCATGCGCTGGTACCCGCTGGCGGTGCGCAGCGGCTACACGCAGGCCAATGACGCCGCCGCGGCCTTCCTGGAGAAGATCGGCCGCCGCAAGCTGATCATGCCGACCTACGCCGAACTGGTGAAGACGCCCGAGGGCCTGGCGCTGGCCGAGGCCACCTTCGCCAAGGCGCGGCCCGGCTACCACCCGATCACGACGGCCAGCGTCGAACACCTGATCGAAGAGGCGAAGTCGCCGGGCACCGCCAAGGACGGCCCGGTCGACTGACCCGCCTGGCCGCCACCCGCGGACGGGTGGCGGCCATGACTGCCTCGGCGCCGCCCTGTCCCGCCACGGAGACCGACGATGAATCCTGCCCGCGCCACGTTCCGCTGCGTCCTCGCGATGGGGGCCGCTTCCTTCTTCCTGGTCGCCTGCCAGCCCGGCCCCGATCCGCAGCAGCAGCAGGCGGCCCGGGCCGAGGCCCGCGAGCAGGCGGCCGAGGCGATGGCCGCCGAATTCGACAAGGCGTACGCGGAGGGCAACTGGAACCTCGCGCGCGCCCATGGCGACATCCTCAATGCCGAGTACCCCGGCAGTGCGGCGGCCGAGCGTATCCAGCCGCGTTACGTCGAAAGCAGGGACAAGGCACTCGAACAACGCGAGACGGCGCGGCTGGCAGGGCTGTGGACCTACCAGAAGCAGCCGTTCAAGGACGGCATGCAGGTGTCCGCGTCCCTGTATGCGCGCGAGCCCGTGGATACCGATGGCAGCGGCGCCCATCCGGTGCAGTTGATCTTCCGCGACAACCCGGAATGGGGGCGCAGCAGTTACCTCGTGCTCGAGGCGGGGGATTTCGACTGCTACGGCGGCTGCAAGGTCAAGCTCAAGGTCGACGATGGCGAGCCGCGGCGCGTCGATGCCAGTCGACCGAAGACCGACGAGGCGATCGCGATGTTCATCGAGGACGAAGCGATGCTGTGGAAGACCGCCAAGGCCGCCGGACGGATCGAGATCGAATTCCCGGTGAAGGCCGGCGGCACCCGCTCCGCGGTGTTCGAGGTGGGCGGGCTCGCCCCGGAGAACCTGCCCGCCTGGAACTGAGGGCGATCCGCGGGGCCGCTCGTCCCGCGCCGCGGCCTTGACATGGGGCGAACGCGGGGGGCGTAAGCTCCTTGCAGCGGACGCCCGTTCCAGCAGTGTCCCGCTCCAGTGGCGCACGGCAGGAGGCCAGGCGCCCGGACCCCAGCGACGCCGCCGCGCGGAGCGCGACGCGCGCCTTCGCGGAGGCCGCCATGCTCTCGCCCCGATTGCACAACCTGCTCGATTCGCGCCATGCCTCGTACACCACGCATGTCCACGAACGCACGCTCACCGCCCATGAAACCGCCGAGGCCGCCCACGTCAGCCGCGCGCTGTTCGCCAAGACCGTGATGATCAAGGTCAACGGCGCGCTGGCGATGGTGGTCATGCCCGCGGCGTACCGTGCCGACCTGACGCGCCTGGCGCGCGCCCTGGGGGAATCCGAACTCGCCGTCGAGCTTGCCGAGGAGACCGAATTCCGCAACGCGTTCCCGGATTGCGAGGTCGGCGCGATGCCGCCTTTCGGACATCTCTACGACATGCCCGTCTACGTCGATTCACGCCTCGCGCGGCAGGACGAGATCACCTTCAACGCCGGCACCCACACCGACGCGGTATCCATGCCCTACAAGGAATTCGAGAAGCTGGCCGAACCGGAAATGCTCTGGCTGGCGCATGTGATGTGAGTGCCGTGATGGGTGGATTGGTGATTCGTGATTCGTTGGAGTGATTCGAGGCCCAGGCCGATAGCCTCCCGCCAATCACCAATCACCAATCACCAATCACCAATCACCAATCACCAATCACCAATCACCAATCCACCCATCACAACGCATACCCGAACTGCTGGCGGAACTGTTCGGCGAATTCGTCGTAGTCGAAGCGCTGGTTCTGGGTGCCGGGGTGCTCGACCTTCAGGGCGCCCATCAGGTTGCCGATGCGGCCGATGGTCATCCAGTCGTAGCCCTTGCCGATGCCGAAGATCAGGCCGGCGCGGAAGGCGTCGCCGCAGCCGGTGGGGTCGGTCACCCGGCGCTCGTGGGCGGGCGGGACGCTGTAGAGCTGTCCCGGGGTGTGGATCAGGGCGCCCTTCGGCCCCTGGGTGACGATGTAGGCCTTGACCCGCGAGGTGATCGCGGCCTCGTCCCAGCCGGTGCGCTCCTGCAGCAGGTTGGACTCGTAGTCGTTGACGGTGACGTAGTCGGCCTGCTCGATGAAGTTCCGCAGCTCCTCGCCGTTGAACAGCGGCATCGCCTGCCCCGGGTCGAAGATGAAGGGGATCCCGCCCTCGGCGAACTCGCGCGCGTTCTGCAGCATGCCCTCGCGGCCGTCCGGGCTGACGATGCCGAAGTCGACGCCCTTGACGTCCTTCACGTGGTTCTCGTAGCTGCGCATCATCGCGCCGGGGTGGAAGGCGGTGATCTGGTTGTTGTCGTGGTCGGTGGTGATGAAGGCCTGCGGGGTGAACAGCTCGTCGATCACCTTGACCTGGTCCAGCCGGATCTCCTGCTCCTCGAACCATTCGCGGTAGGGCGCGAAGTCCTGCCCCACCGTCGCCATCGGGATCGGGTCGCCGCCGAGCAGCTTGAGGTTGTAGGCGATGTTGCCGGCGCAGCCCCCGAATTCGCGGCGCATCCGCGGCACCAGGAAGGACACGTTCAGGATGTGCACCTTGTCCGGCAGGATGTGGTTCTTGAACTGGTCGGGGAAGACCATGATGGTGTCGTAGGCCAGCGAGCCACAGATCAGAGCGGACATGGAGGTACCTGGAGGTCTGGCGGCCGCGTCGGGGCGACCGTTCCGGGAGGACGGGCAGGGGGCGCGGCGCCGGGGGCACCGCCAGCAAACCGGGGAAGCCTACCGGCTGGGCGCGCCGGGGGCCAGCGCCGGGCCGGGCCCCCGCGGCGGGAGCCGGGGGCCGCCGCGATCGACCGGGTCGTCAGAAACCGTCGAAAACCGCGATATCAAGCGGTTTTCTCCTTGCCCGGCCCCCATGCGGCAGGTAGGCTAACCGGTCTGCTCCCGCCCCCCTTTAGAAGACGGCCTGTTCCCCGATGTTCAAGAAGTTTCGCGGCATGTTCTCCAACGACCTGTCCATTGACCTGGGCACGGCCAACACCCTGATCTACGTCCGCG
>JAUIJO010000247.1 GCA_030431185.1 Gammaproteobacteria bacterium
CGAGCACCGACTCCGCGCTGGCCTCGTCGGCGATGATGCCGGCCTCCTTCAGTTTCACGTCGACGGTGTCCTGGCCCTCTTCCCGGGCCAGTTCGGCCGCGGCTTCCATGCGGGCGCCGCGCTCGGCCTGTTTCTGCTTGATGCGATCGAGCGAATCGACCGCGGTCTGCAGCTTCGATTGCGAGCCGCTGTAGCGGTTCGCGACGGTGGCCTGGGCGCGCTGCACGCTTTCGGTCGCCTTGACCGTGTCCACCTGCTGCTTGAGCCGGCGGATGTTGCTCTCGGCCTGGGCGATGGCCTTGCGCAGGTCGGCCACGCTGGCACCGAACTGCTCCACCTGCTCCCGTTCGGCATCGCGCGTGGTTTCGAGCACCGCGATCTTCCCGGCCACCTCGCGGGCCAGGGCCTCGTCGTCGCCGTCCAGCGCCTTGAGCGCGTAAGCCTCATATTCTTCGATCTTCCCGTTGGACTTGGCCAACTTCGCCTCGACCAGCTTCAGCTTGGCCATGATGCCGGCCAATGCCTCCTTCGACCGGCGCAACTCGGCGTCCGAGTCGCGGATTTCCTGGTCGAGGATGCGCAGCGCCTGGCCGTCGACGATGGACTCGCCGACCTCGTTGGCGCCGCCGCGCAGCGCCGTCAACAGCTTGCTCCAGATATTCATGTGTCTCTCCGTTGCTATGCGTCGGTGACGTCGGCTCAGGCCACGTCGCGCAGGCGGGATTCAAAGGCCTCGGTGACCGAGATGACGTTGTCGGCCAGGGTGTCGACCTCGAAGACCACGTTGGACAGCGACGAACTGGCGTCCAGCGCGCCGAACATGATGTAGACCGGGTCGCCGTCGATGACTTCGATGCCGATCGTCGACAACGGGAAAAGCTTGTGGGTGCGCAGCACCTCCTCGTTGAAGGCCACCGCGTCCTTGACCTGCGACACCGGCCACATCAACGCCTCGACGATGACCTGCTCGCCGACCACGGCGAGGAACACCGGCAGGTCGCCGTAGTCGTGCATCACCAGGTGCAGGCTCGGCTCGGCGCCATCGAGCAGTTCCACCGACACCGCGCCGCTGCGCACCGCATCGGTGGCCGCCAGCGCTTCGTGCAGCGCGGAGGCAGTCCAGACCTTGGGCTCGTTCATACCAATCTCCTTCTGGGTAGGCACCGAGCCACGGGGCTGGCGCATGCGTCTTTCCACTGCCGCGAGCTCTTCGGCGAACTCGGGCAGGATCCAAAGCTCCTTCTTCACCAGCCCCATCTCGCGCAGTCGCTCGCGATGGCGTCGCTGGTAGTAGGCGGAGGTTTTTCGTTCCATGGATTCGACGATACGCATCACATGTGACAATGTCAATACATCACATGTGTGTCTGTCAAAAAATTACATGTGATGCATCTGCAGGCCCTTCATCCCCGCCCGCGGCGTGCGCCTGATCGGACGCGAAGGGAGGTGGTCAGCCGGGAATGGCGTGCTTGCGGCGCGCTTCGGCGATCCGCGTGGCCACCTCGGGCGGCACGTCGCCCTTTTCCGCCTGGGCGAAGATGTTCGCCAGCACGCGGCGCTCGTCCGCGTCGACCAGGCGGTCGCGCAGGGCCAGCTCGAGGAGCCCTTCCAGCTCCGCGACGTCCAGCTGGCCGTCGTCGGAGAACACGCGGATCGAGGCCAGGGCGATTTCGAGGTGGCTCGGGGGCTTGCTCATGCTCATGTCCTTATGGAAGTCGGGTGCCTGCCGGTCGCTTCGATCGGCCGCGCCCAGAGTATCCCGGAAATTCGTGCATCCGGGTCCGTCGCCGCGGGCGTGGCGGCGGCCAGGCCGCATGCGATGCGTCCGGATTGATCGCGATCAAGACCGCATCGGCGACGGTTCCCTAGAATGGCGGCATGGAAAACTTCATGCGCGCACGCAACTACCTGACCGGCCTGCAGGATCGCATCTGCGAAGCCATCGAAAAGGCCGATGGCCAGGCCCGGTTCCACGAGGACCGGTGGGAGCGGGCGGAAGGCGGCGGCGGGCGGACCCGGGTGCTGCGCGATGGTGCGATCTTCGAACAGGCGGGCATCGGCTTCTCGGACGTCGCGGGCACCCGGCTGCCGCCCTCGGCGACGGCGGCACGGCCGGAGCTGGCCGGCGCCTCGTGGCGCGCCACCGGGGTGTCGCTGGTGTTCCACCCGCGCAACCCCTACATCCCCACCACGCACGCCAACGTGCGCCATTTCGCCGCCGAGCGCGATGGCGAGACGGTGGCCTGGTGGTTCGGCGGCGGCTTCGACCTGACCCCGTTCTATCCCTTCGACGAGGACATCCTGCACTGGCACCAGGTGGCGCGCGGGCTGTGCGAGCCCTTCGGCGGCCAGGCCCGCTACGACGCCCACAGGAAGTGGTGCGACCAGTACTTCTTCGTCAAGCATCGCGACGAGACGCGCGGCGTGGGCGGACTGTTCTTCGACGACCTCCACGAAGACGGATTCGACGCATCGTTCGCGTACATGCAGGCGGTGGGCGACGGTTTCCTGGACGCCTACCTGCCGATCGTCGAACGGCGCCGGGATCGTCCCTACGGCGAGCGCGAGCGCGACTTCCAGCTGTACCGGCGGGGCCGCTACGTGGAGTTCAACCTGGTGCACGACCGCGGCACCCTGTTCGGCTTGCAGTCGGGCGGCCGCACCGAATCGATCCTGATGAGCCTGCCGCCGCTGGTGCGGTGGCAGTACGGTTTCCAGCCCGAACCCGGCAGCCCCGAGGCGCGCCTGGTGGACTATCTGCGCCCCAGGGACTGGCTGGCGGAGCTGGGCTGAGCGGCCGCGCGCGACGCAAGGAAAACGGGCGCCCCGAAAGGCGCCCGTCGCATGCCCGGACCGGACCGGTGGTCAGTCGAACAGGCCGTGCGGATACTCGGGCTTCTGCTCGCGCGACATCAGCAACTGCAATCCTTCGGCCGGCGTGATATCGCCATGCAGGACCGACTGCACGGCCTGTGAGATCGGCAGCTCGATGCCATGCCTGTCGGCCTGGCGCATGACCTCGTCGGCGGTCTGGATCGATTCGACCACCTGGCCGATCTCGCGCACCGCGTCCTCGATGCTCTGGCCGCGACCGAGGGCGAGGCCCAGGCGGCGGTTGCGCGAGAGGTCGCCGGTGCAGGTCAGCGCAAGGTCGCCCAGGCCCGCCAGGCCCATCAGCGTCTCGGCCTTTCCGCCGATGGCGTGGTTGAGCCGCAGCATCTCGTTGAGGCCACGGGTGATGAGGCCGGCGCGTGCATTGAGCCCCAGGTCCATGCCGTCGGCGACGCCGGTGGCGACCGCCAGTACGTTCTTCATCGCACCACCGAGCTCGGCACCCAGCATGTCGCCGCCCGTGTAGGCGCGGAATGCCGGCCCGTGCAGCGTGTCGGCCACCTGCTGGGCGAAGGCTGCGTCGTCGGAATGCACGGTGAGGGCCGTCGGCAGGCCTGCCACGACTTCCTTGGCGAAAGAGGGACCGGTGACGACCGCCAGGGGCACGTCGGGGCCGAAGACCTCGCCCGCGACTTCGTGCAGGAAGCGGCCGCTGCCCGGCTCGAATCCCTTGGTGGCCCAGGCCACCCCCACGCCGTCGGGTCGCAGCGGGGCGAGCTCGCGCACCACCTCGGCGAAGGCATGGGAAGGCACGACGACCAGCAGCATCCCGGCCCCACGCACGGCCTGCGCCATGTCGGTCGTCGCGGAGAGGTTGTCGGGCAATACGTAGCCGGGCAGGTAGCGGCTGTTCTCGTGCTGCCCGTTGATCGCGTCCACCGTGTCGGCGTCCCGCCCCCACAGCACGGTCGGGTGACCGTGCCGGGCGGCGAGCGCGGCCAGGGCGGTGCCCCAGGAACCCGCGCCGAAGACAGCGACCGGCGACCGGGCGTCGCTCATGTCAGTACCTGCGGCCATGTGGCGCGATCGCCAATGCGATCAGGCGTTGCCGGCGGTGTCGGTGTTGGCGAGGCCCTCGCCGCCGGCCTGCTGCGCCTGGCGCTGGCGCAGGCCTTCGGCATACAGCGCGTCGAAGTTGATCGGCTGCAGGTAGAAGGGCGGGAAGCCGCCGGCCTGGATCAGGTCGCTGACCAGCTGGCGCGCATACGGATACAGGATGCTGGGGCAATG
>JAUIJO010000248.1 GCA_030431185.1 Gammaproteobacteria bacterium
GCTCAGCTTGCCTTTCTCAGACGATGTGTCCTGAGCGGCGGCATTGCCGACGGTCAGCACCAGGGCGGTCACGGCGACCGCGAGAAAACGCAACTTCATTCGGTAAAACCTCCGGTTTGTGGCACGGATTCCCGCGACGAGGAGCGATGGCATGTGTCGGTCGCGGGAGGTACCGGTCGATGGATCCGCCAGTCGTGCAGGCCTGATCGGACGCGCTAGGATAGCGGCGCACTGGCTTAACTGCCACTGACACCGCGAAGTCTGACCGCGGCCGCGGTGGCGAGTTCCCGGCACCGGGTGGCGCGCAGCCCCCCACGGGACGGCCTCTCCCCCGGAAAACCATCAAGGACACCTGTTCACATGCCTGAATCGCTGCTGTTGAAGTCCCGACACGGTGCGGTGCTGCAGATCACCGTCAACCGTCCCGACAAGCTGAACGCGCTCAATGCCGCCACGCTGGACGCGCTGGACGCGGCGTTCGCGGACGCCGCCGACGACGACGCGATCCGCGTCGTGGTGCTCACCGGCGCGGGGCCGAAAGCCTTCGTGGCGGGCGCCGACATCGCCGAGATGAACGCACTGACCCCCGTGCAGGGTCGCGACTTTTCCCTGCGTGGCCAGCGCATGATGCGCCGGGTGGAGAAAATGCCGAAGCCGGTGATCGCAATGGTCAACGGCTTTGCCCTGGGCGGCGGCCTGGAGCTGGCCATGTGCTGCCACCTGCGCATCGCCGCCGACAGCGCCAGGATGGGACAGCCCGAGATCAACCTGGGCCTCATCCCCGGTTTTGGCGGTACCCAGCGCCTGCTGCGACTGGCCGGTCGCTCGGCGACGATGGAGTTGTGCCTGGTGGGCGCCCCGATCGACGCCCGCCGCGCGCTCGAGCTGGGCATCGTCAACCGGGTGGTGCCCGCCGAGGCGCTTGAAACCGAAACGCTCGCACTGGCGACCCAGCTCGCGAACTCCGCGCCCCTGGCCATGCGCGGCATCATCGATTGCCTCAACGTGGGCGGCGCCTGCGGGATCGAGGAAGCGCTGGAGTACGAGACCGCGCAGTTCGGGCTGATGTTCTCGACGCAGGACATGCGGGAAGGCACCACGGCGTTCCTGGAGCGCCGCAAGCCCGGTTTCCAGGGCGCGTGATGGGCGAACTGGCATGCCCCTGCGGCTGCCGGGCCGCCGACGCGTCGGCGGTGCATGCCGTCAACTCGGCGCTGGCCGTCGACGACCTGGATGCCGCCATCGAGCGCGGGCTCACGTCGGTGGTGCCCTGCAGCGAGTGCCAGGCGGAGTGCCGTCGCCACCTGGACGATGCGCGCAAGCGCCGGCTGGAGGCGTGGGCCGCACGCGAGCGCCATCGCTCACGGCAGGCGCGCCTGCAGCGCCAGGCCGAGGCGCGTGAGGCGCGACGCGCGGCGGCCCGGAACACGGCCGATGTCGACGCTGCGCTCGACGGCAACGCCGGCACGCGACCGGCACTCCCGGGCGCGGCGGCTGCCGCCCTGGCCCGCGCGAAGGCGCGCGCCGCCCTGCGCGGGCGCTCCTGAGCATGGCCACCAAGCGCAGCGGGACGGCACCGCGACGACGACGCGCCAGTCGACTCAAGCCCGCCCAGGTCGAAGAACTGTTCAGTCGCCTGAAATGGCTCAACCCCGAGCCGGCGACGGAGCTCGAGTTCTCGACGCCGTACGAATTGCTGGTGGCGGTGACGCTCTCGGCACAGGCGACCGACGTCGGCGTCAACAAGGCGACGCGCAAGCTGTTCCCGGTGGCCAACTCACCCGCGGCGATCGCCGCATTGGGCGTGGAGGGCCTGAAGCCCTACATCGCCACGATCGGGCTCTACAACACCAAGGCCGCGAACGTGGTGGCGATGGCGCAGCAGCTCATCGACCGCCACGAAGGGGAGGTCCCTCGCGATCGCGCCGCGCTCGAGGCCCTGCCCGGGGTCGGGCGCAAGACCGCGAACGTGGTGCTCAACACCGCGTTCGGCGAGCCGACCATGGCGGTCGACACGCATATCTTCCGGGTGTCCAACCGCACCGGCCTGGCGCCCGGCAAGACCGTGCGGGCCGTGGAGGACGCCCTGCTGGCGACGGTGCCCGCGGACTACCTGCACGATGCCCACCACTGGCTGATCCTGCACGGCCGCTATGTATGCAAGGCGCGCAAACCCGATTGCCCGCGCTGCGCGATCCGCGACCTGTGCCTGTACAAGGACAAGACGCCGGGCGACCCGGAGCCCTGACGGGATTCCGGTTCGACGGACAGGCGGGTCGATCGCGGCGCTCTAGGCGTGCACGTGCTCGCGCAGCCACTTGGTCGCGACCCACTTCTCGCCCGCCAGCACGGGGGCGCCGCCATGCAGGCTCAGGGTCATCGGGTGCGGCCGGTCGTAGCTGAAGAACACGGCGTTGCCCTTCACCGCCGCGACTTCGAACCCCGCTTCGGGGAACGTCGTCGCCCCGCCCCGCTCGGGCGTGTTGAGGTACATCACCATCGACGCCACCCTTTGGCCGCCGCGCGCGAGCAGGACGCTGGCACCGGGCTGGGACGGATCGAAGTAGTCGTGGTGGGGCTTGTACTCCGCGCCGACGCCGTAGCGCAGCACCTGCATGCCCTCGCCCTTCTCCAACGGCCAGTCCAGCAGTGCGGCCAACCGGGACTCGATGCGTCGCAGCAGTGCGTTGCCGCCGCGCGCATGGCAGGTGCCCTGGCTGGTCCTGCCCACGTGCACCTCGTCGCCTCCCGTCTCCATGTTGACCGTCGCCGATCGCGACAGGCGTGCGCGCGACATCTCGACCAGTGCATCGCATTCCTCGTCCGACAGCACGTTTGAAAAGGCGATGACGCGCGGATGACGCAACTGGGCGACGACCCGGACGTCGCGGTCGAGCGCATGCAGGATCGACGCATCGTTGAGTCCCAGGGGCGCGGGCACGCGGGACGACGGCGGGAGCCCGTCCTCGCGTTCGCGCTGCTCGACGAAGCGCCGCATGGCGGCCTCGACCGCATCGATCGCGGCCTGTTCGGCCCACCCTTGTTCGATCAAGGGCCTGAGGACGGCCTCGGGCGATGTTCCCGCGCGGACCTGCTCGAGGATCCAGTGCTCGAGCGGCGCATCGAGCGCCGCGTCGACGGACGCCAGGACGGTCATCGCGACCTCGTTTCTTGGGTGGCGCGCAGGCACATGCCCGTCACTTTGCACGCGTTCGATGACAGCGGGATTGCAATTTCCACGCGCCATCCCGCTGTCGATCCTTTCATGAAATCAGTCTGCATCCTGCAAGAGATCTGTCACATCACCCGCCTATAACTTTTCACCGATTCATCACCGGGCACGGCATCGCGACGCGTCGCCACCAGGACCCCAGGGGAACGGGACCGGGCATGACCCCGGTCCCTGCCATGCATGCGGGAACCCACTGTTTCAAGACATGATCGGAGAGCATCAGATGACTTCTGGCAACAACTACCGGACCTTGCTGGTCACCTTCGGCGCCGTCCTGGCGCTGACGGCCTGCGGCGGCGGCGCGGACCGCGTCGCCTCGCCCGGCGAAGGCGCGTTCCCGCCCCCGCCGGTCACCCCGCCGCCGCCCCCGCCGCCGGCACCGCCACCGCCGCCGCCGAGCGGCGCGACCTGTCCGACCGGTACCACCGACGTCGGCGAGATCGCTGGCCTGACCAACTGCGAGCTTCCCAGCAAGATCGTCAGCGACTTCACCCTGCCCAGGCTCGACGGCATCGTCTACTCGCTCAACGGACGCACCGACGTGGGCGAGGACATGGGCGGCGACGTGGCCAACCCCGACCCACAGGCACGCAAGGGCATCCTGCGCATCGAACCGGGCGTCACCCTCTTCGGTTCGGCCGGCGCCGACTTCCTGATGGTCAACCGCGGCTCGCAGATCTTCGCCGAAGGCACGGCCACCGAGCCGGTCGTGATGACCAGCCGCGAAAGCGTCGAAGGCACCACCGACATCAATTCGATCGGCCAGTGGGGCGGCCTGGTCCTGCTCGGTCGCGCCGCGATCAGCACCTGTCCCGGCACGGCCCAGCCGGGCAGCGCCACCTGCGAAGCGCAGGTCGAGGGCGCGAACGGCTTCTTCGGC
>JAUIJO010000249.1 GCA_030431185.1 Gammaproteobacteria bacterium
TCGTACTTGACCGGCTCGGCGTCCTTGGGGATTTCGATGATGACGTTGATCTCGTCCGGCGGGTTCTTGCCGGTGGAGACGAGGTCCAGGCCCATGCTGTTGCTCCGACTGCTGGGATCCACGGGGCAGGGCCGCGCGGAAGGTGAGGGAAGCCGGGCATTTTACGCAGGTTGCTGTTGCGGCGCAGCACGAGGCCTGTCCTGCCCCTGAATACGGCGGGCCCGGACCCCGGGTCGCGAGGTCCGGGCCCGGGCCCGCATCGGATCCAGGCGCCTATTTCCGCAGGTGGCGGTCCGCCCAATGATCGGCCAGCCGGCCCGCGGCGTCGCGACCGCCCAGGCCGAAGGCCAGTGCCACCGCGACCGCCACCGCGCCCAGCACCAGGCCGAAGGCGAGGTTCACGATCTCGTCGGCGATGCCCATGGCGCGCAAGCCCATCGCCAGCACCAGGCCGAGGATGGCGACGCGCGCGATCCGCGCCAGTCCGACCGTATTGTCCGGGCTGGCCCGCTCGATGGCGTTCGCGGCGAGGTTGGCCAGCCAGTAGCCGACCGCGAAGATCACCAGGCCGAGCAGCACGTTCGCGCCGAACTCGATGAAGGTCTCCAGCAACTCGCGCACGCCGGTGAACCCGACGCGGTGGGCGGCCTCCACCGTGGCGAACAGCATGATGAAGAACAGCGCGACGTGGCCGCCCAGCTCCGACAGGGTCAGCCGCGACGGTGCGTGGCCCAGCGCTTCGGGCCGCACCGTGCCATCGGGGCTGGCGACGAACTCACCCTCGCGGGGCGGCGGTGCGAAGGCATGGCCCAGGCCCAGGCGCTCGGGCAAGCGGTCGAAGCCGAGGTTCGACAGCAGGCGGGTCACCAGGTCGGCGACGAAGCGGCCCAGGAACCACGCGATGATCAGGATGGCGGCGGCCGCGATGATGTTCGGGACTGCGGCCAGGAACATGTCGAGCATGTCGGTGAGCGGGCCGGAGATCGATTCGATCCGCAGCGCGTCCAGTGCCGCGATGAGGGTGGGCACGATCACCAGGATGAAGACCAGCGTGCCGCCCAGCTGCGAGAGCTTCAGGTCGCGCGTCGACTCGTTCTGCTGGCTGAAGCGGTCCACGCCGGTGGCCGACAGCAGGTTGGTCACCAGTCCGCGCACGACCTTGGCGATGATCCAGCCCACCACGCCGATCACGATCGCCGCGAAGATGTTGGGCAGCATGCCGACGAACTCGGTCGTCATCGCCGACAAGGGCACCATCAGGCCCTGGATCCCCAGCACGCCGACGATGGCGGGCAGGAACAGCAGGAGCACCAGCCAGTAGGCGACGTTGCCCATGGTGTTGGACAGGGGCTGCATTTCGGCGCTCTGCGACAGCTTCTCGTCGAGGCGGGTGGCGCCCAGGGCCTTGTTGACCACCGTGCGCACGACCGTCGCGACCAGCCAGCCCACCACGATCAGCGCGATCGCGAGCAGGGCGCGCGGCAGGTACATCATCACCGTGTTGGCGAGCGTGGACAGCGGGCCCGACACGCCATCGACGTTCAGGATGCCGAACATGCCGATCACCGCCAGCAGCAGGATCGCCCAGAAGACCACGCGACCGGCGGTCTTCTCGAAGTCGAACGTGGACGCGGTCTGGCTGGCCAGCCGCTGGTTGGTGCCCAGGCGCGCCAGTCCCTTGCGGGTGCCCGCCGCCGCGACCAGGGCGATGATCCAGCCCACCAGCAGTATCGCCAGCGCGCCGAGGATCGTGGGCAGGTAGCTGCCCACGGAATTTTCGAATGATGCCAGCCAGGGTTGCATCGGCCTCTCCTTCTTCATGAATGGATGGCAGGAATGCAGGACTGCAGCTTCCCGAAGGACCTTCACGATGCCGCATGGCTCGTGAACACCGTGTCCAGCCCCGCGTCCGCGCGCGGAACGCCGCGTCCCGGACGAACGACCCCCGCCGGGGCGGGGGTCGTGGGGGGCTTGGGCCGCGCCTGGCGGGGCGGCCCGTCCGGCAGATCAGTTCACAGCAGCGGGACCAGCAGCAGGGCCACGATGTTGATGATCTTGATGAGCGGATTGATCGCCGGGCCGGCGGTGTCCTTGTAGGGATCGCCGACGGTGTCGCCGGTCACCGCGGCCTTGTGGGCTTCGCTGCCCTTGCCGCCATGGTGGCCGTCCTCGATGTACTTCTTGGCGTTGTCCCAGGCGCCGCCGCCGGTGGTCATCGAGATCGCGACGAAGATGCCGGTCACGATGGTGCCGATGAGCAGGCCGCCCAGCGCCTTCGGTCCCAGCAGCAGGCCGACGACCACCGGCACCGCGACGGGCAGCAGCGAGGGCACGATCATTTCCTTGATCGCCGAGCGGGTCAGCATGTCCACCGCCTTGTCGTACTGCGGCTTGCCGGTGCCATCCATGATCCCGGGGATGTCGCGGAACTGGCGGCGCACTTCCTCCACCACCGCGCCGGCCGCGCGGCCGACCGCTTCCATCGCCATGGCGCCGAACAGGTACGGGATCAGGCCGCCGATCAGCAGGCCGATGATCACGTAGTGGTCGGACAGGTCGAAGGTGAACACTTCGCCCGGGTTGCTCGCCTGCAGGTTGTGCGTGTAGTCGGCGAACAGCACCAGTGCCGCCAGCGCCGCCGAACCGATGGCATAGCCCTTGGTCACCGCCTTGGTGGTGTTGCCGACGGCATCGAGCGGGTCGGTGATGTCGCGCACTTCCGGCGGCAGCTCCGCCATCTCGGCGATGCCGCCGGCGTTGTCGGTGATCGGGCCGTAGGCGTCCAGGGCGACGATCATGCCCGCCATCGACAGCATCGCGGTCGCGGCGATGGCGATGCCGTACAGGCCCGCCAGGGCATGGCAGCCCCAGATCGCCAGGCACACCGCGATGACCGGCATCGCGGTCGACTTCATCGACACGCCCAGGCCCGCGATGATGTTGGTGCCGTGCCCGGTGGTCGACGCGGCGGCCACGTGCTGCACGGGCTTGTACTGCGTGCCCGTGTAGTACTCGGTGATCCACACGATCGCGCCGGTCAATGCCAGGCCGACCAGGGCGCAGTAGTAGAGGTTCATCGCCCCGTATGCGTTGTCGCCCATCAGCGAGGTGGTGATCGGGTAGAACGCGATCGCGGCCAGCACCGCCGAGATGATCACGCCCTTGTAGAGCGCCCCCATGATCGAGCCGCCCGCCTTCACGCGGACGAAGAACGCCCCGACGATCGACGCGATGATCGACGCGCCGCCCAGTACGAGCGGGTAGAGCACGCCGTTGGCGCCGACCTCGCCGGCCATCAGCTGGCCCAGCAGCATCGTCGCGATCACGGTGACCGCGTAGGTCTCGAACAGATCGGCGGCCATGCCGGCGCAGTCGCCGACGTTGTCGCCCACGTTGTCGGCGATCACCGCCGGGTTGCGCGGGTCGTCCTCGGGTATGCCGGCTTCGACCTTGCCCACCAGGTCGGCGCCGACGTCCGCACCCTTGGTGAAGATGCCGCCGCCGAGCCGCGCGAAGATCGAGATGAGCGAGGATCCGAAGGCCAGGCCCACCAGCGCGTGCAGCGCGGGTTCGCCATAGATGCCCATGCGGCCCAGCGCCGCCCAGTAACCGGCCACGCCCAGCAGGCCCAGCCCGACCACCAGCATGCCGGTGATGGCACCGCCGCGGAACGCGACGTCCATCGCCGGGCCGATGCCCTTGCGTGCCGCTTCCGCGGTGCGGACGTTCGCCTTCACCGACACGTTCATGCCGATGTAGCCGGCCGCGCCCGACAGGATCGCGCCGATCGCGAATCCGATGGCCGTGGTCCAGCCGAGGGTGAACGCGATCACCAGGAACAGTACGACGCCGGCCACGGCGATCGTCATGTACTGGCGGTTGAGGTAAGCGCGCGCACCTTCCTGGATCGCCGAGGCGATCTCCTGCATGCGTTCGTTACCGGCCGGTTGGGCGCCGATCCAGCGCGCCGAGATGATCCCGTACAGGATCGCGATGACGGCGCAGCCCAGCGCCATGGTCAAACCGTACTGCTCCAGCATGAACCCCTCCCCGGATAACGAGTGGA
>JAUIJO010000250.1 GCA_030431185.1 Gammaproteobacteria bacterium
GGTCGGCGAGGATCAGTTCGGTACCGGGCGAGTGCTCGGCGAAGCACCTGGAAAGGCCGCTCATGGTGCCGGAGCTGCCGCAGCCGAACACGATCGCGTCCAGGCCGCCGACCTCGGCCATCTGGGCGAGGATCTCCGGGCCCGTGCCTTCTTCGTGCGCGGCCGGGTTGTCGGGGTTGCCGAACTGGTTGATGAAGTACGCGCCGGGGGTTTCCCGGGCGATGCGCTCGGCCATGTCCTGGTAGTAGTCGGGATGGCCCTTGGCCACGTCCGAACGGGTCAGCAGGACCTGCGCGCCCATCGCCTTGAGGTTGAAGATCTTCTCGCGGCTCATCTTGTCGGGCACGACCAGCAGCAGCTTGTAACCCTTCTGCTGCGCGACCAGCGCCAGGCCGAGGCCGGTGTTGCCGGCGGTGCCCTCGACGAGCGTGTCGCCGGGCCGGATGTCGCCACGCTTCTCGGCGGCCTCGATCATCTTCAGGCCGATGCGGTCCTTGATCGAGCCCCCGGGGTTCTGCGATTCCAGCTTGAGGTAGAGCTCGCAGACGCCGGTGTCCAGGTGTTGCGCCTTGACGATGGGCGTGGCGCCGATCAGTTCGAGTACGGAGGCATGAATGGCCATGGGGATCGCTCGGTCTCCACTGGGCCGCGGGCTGCGGCGGACGGGGGGATTCTACCGGGCGGGCCGCTGCGTCGCCTGCGCCCGGTCCAGCGGAGCGATCGCGGCGATGCGGCGGAGGACGGCGAAGGGCCGGGGGCGCCGGCGGGGCGTCAGGGGAGACCGGCCAACCGCCGCGGCTGCACGAGGCAGCCGCGGCGGCTCCGGTTCCGCGGGCGGCAGGTACCGACGAGGAAGGCCTGCCGCCGTGCGAAGCTGTTGGAGATCAGTGCGAAGTGTCTGGATCGTAAAGCCTGAGCAGTCGATCCTTGGCTGCCAGCTTCTCTCGTTTCATCTGCCCCAGCGTCACGTCGTCGATCGGCAATACCCCCAGTTCGGCGGCATTGACCTTCTTGTCGAGCAGCTTGTGGCGCTGGTACAGCTGCTTGAACTCGGGATTGGACTTCATCAGCGCCTCGATGACCGGCTGCGGCTGCTCTTCGAACATGGAAACCTCCTGACGGCAGGGGTGGGAGAGTCCGGCCTGGCGACCGGGCTGGCAGGAAGTGCCCGCAAACGAAAACGCCCCGGCCATGGGCCGAGGCGTCGCGGGCAGGTCGGGTTCGATGCCGGCCAGGGGATGCAGCAGCACCACCTTTCCGCCCTTGCGCAGCCCCGGCACGTCCCGGTCTGGGGCGGCGGAAGCAGGCAGCGGAATCGTGTGCGTCATCAGGCCGGACTCATCGCCAAGCGGAAACCAATCGCTTGGATATCCGACCCTACTCCTCCCCTCGGGGTTGGGCAAGACGGTCGTCGCACCTGTCGACGAGCGGTTCAGTCTCCCGGGGGCGGCACGCTCCGTGGTGCCCCCAACCCCTCTTAAGCCGCTGTTTAAAAAGGATTATTTGACGACCACCTCGACCCGGCGGTTGCGCGCGCGGCCCTCGGCGCTGCCGTTGTCGCCCAGCGGCCGGGTCTGTCCCAGTCCTTCGACCTGGAGGCGCGAGGCGGCGACGCCCGCCGCGACCAGGGCGTCGGCCACCGCCTGCGCCCGGCGCTGGGAAAGGGCCTGGTTGGCCGCCGCATCGCCCTGGTTGTCGGTGTGGCCCTCGACCCGGATCGCGCCCTTGCCGCCCCCCGACTGCAGGTAGGTCGCCAGCGCGCGGGTGCTGACCTCGGCCGCCGGGGTCAGGCTCGCGCGACCGGATGCGAAGGCATCCCCGGACAGCGTGAAGACCTCGCCGCGTCGCTCCCGCTTCGACGGCGGCAGGGTGCCGCCGGCCATCAGTTCGGCTTCCTGCCGGGCCAATGCCGCCTCGCGCTCGCGAGCGGCCTTGAGGCGCGCGCTCTCGACGCCCGCCACGCCCACCAGGGCGGTCTCGACGTCCTGCATGGCCGCCTCGCCGGCTTCGGACTGCTCGCGCAGGCGCGCGGCTTCCTCGGCCTGGAGCTGCGCCTGCAGGCGCAGGCGTTCGGCCTCGGCACGGGCCTGGGCCGCGTCACGGCGGCTGGCCTCGATCAGCAGCTCGCTGCGCTGGGTCTCCAGCTGCGACAGCTCACGTTGCAGGACCTGGTTGCGGGCGGCCAGCTCGGCGATCGACACGCGGCGTTCGGCCACGTAGCGCGAGGCCTCGCGGTTGCGGCTGGAGGCCTGGTCCAGCGCTTCCAGCGCCTGGCGCGCCTGGAGGCGTTCGTAGGCGCCTGCGCTGGCCAGGGCGGGATCGCTGTCGAGCGCCGCCAGGCGCTGCGACAGGGTCGCGGCGGGATCGCTGCTCTGGGCCTGCGCCAATGGCATGGCGAGCAGCAGCAAGGCGAGGGTTCCGGCAAGGCGCTTCATCGGCCACCCTCCCCTTGCAGGCGTTGCTGGAGTTGGGTGATCTCCGCGCGGCGCTGGGCAACCTGCGCATTCAGCCTGGCCTCCTGGCTGCGGGCCAGGGCCAGGTCGCCATCGGCGTCGGCGGCCAGGGCGAACTTGCGCGCATCGTCCTCGCGGCCCTCGGCCATGGCGGCCTGGGCGCGGCTGAGCGCTTCCCGGGCGGTCGCGATGTCCTGCGCCGCGTACTGGTCGGCATCGGCGTCGGACGCCAGCGCGATCGACTGCTGGGCATCGGCCAGCTCGGCGGTCGGGGGCGGCAGGCTGGCACAGGCGGAAAGCCCGGAAGCGAGAACTGAAGCCACTAGCAGGTAACGGATTTGTGCGAAGCTTGGGATCATTGGGGAGGCCATGCGGTTGCGAAATCGCGGGGCCATTGTCTGAAGCCGGTGCCCGGCTTGCAACGTCGGGCCGCCGGAAACGTATCGAACAAGGGGCTGCAGTATGGACATCGGCTATTTCCTGAAGCTGATGACGGAAAAAAACGCGTCGGACATGTTCCTGACCACCGGCGCACCGGTCTACATCAAGGTCGAGGGCAAACTGTACCCGCTCGGCAACACCGGGTTGCCGCCGGGCATGGTCAAGAAGATCGCATACTCGCTGATGGACGAGGGCCAGGTGCCCTCGTTCGAGCGCGACCTCGAGCTGAACATGGCGATCGCCCTGCCCGACGCCGGCCGTTTCCGCATCAACGTGTTCAAGCAGCGGGGCGAGGTCGGCATGGTGATCCGCGCGATCCGCAGCGTGATCCCCAGCATCGAGGAGCTGCAGCTGCCGCCGGTGCTCAAGGACATCATCATGGCCCCCCGCGGGCTGGTGCTGATCGTCGGTTCGACCGGCTCGGGCAAGTCGACCACGCTCGCGTCGATGATCGACCACCGCAACAGCAACACCTCGGGCCACATCCTCACCGTCGAGGATCCGATCGAATACCTGCACAAGCACAAGAAGTCGATCGTCAACCAGCGCGAGGTCGGCCTGGACACGCATGCCTTCCACAACGCGCTCAAGAACGCGATGCGCGAGGCGCCCGACGTCATCCTGATCGGCGAGATCCTCGATGCGGCGACGATGGAGGCGGCCATCGCCTTCGCCGAGACCGGCCACCTGTGCCTGGCCACGCTGCACTCCAACAACGCGGACCAGACGCTCGAGCGCATCCTGAACTTCTTCAACGAGTCGGCGCACAAGAACGTGCTGATGAACCTCGCGCTCAACCTCAAGGCGGTGATTTCGCAGCGCCTGGTCGTCGGTACCGACGGCCGCCGCCTGCCTGCCGCGGAGGTCCTGATCAATACGCCGCACATCCGCGACCTGATGCGTCGCGGCCAGGTGCACGAGATCAAGCAGGCGATGGAGGAGACCCTGGAGGAAGGCATGGAGAGCTTCGACCAGTGCCTGTTCCGGCTGGTCAAGGAAGGCCGGGTCGAGATGGAGGAGGCACTCAAGGCCGCCGACTCGCGCGATGGCCTGGCCCTCAAGTTCCGCCTCTCCGAAGGCGGCGGCAGCGAACACGACCCCTACGCGGACGTCTTCAACGCCGAATCGCACTGAAGCGGGCTCCCGCTCCGCCTGCCAGGGG
>JAUIJO010000251.1 GCA_030431185.1 Gammaproteobacteria bacterium
CCAGTTCCATGAGGCGCTGGAGTACCGGGTTCTCCTCGATCAGCTTCGCGGTGTTGAGCAGGGAACGCGTGGCGTTCGCCTCCTCGCGACGGCGGATCACGTTGGCCTGGGCCGCCTTCTCCGCCTGTACGACGCTGTTGAGGATGTCCTTCATCTCACCCGGCAGGATCACGTCCGATCGCCTTGCGCAGGCCGTACTGCAGCTCGCGGTACACGTAATCGCCATACCGGGCGACGCGGGTGCGGGCCGCGACCGGGTCGACGACGCGGATGCTGCCGGCGAGGTTCACGCGCAGGCTGACCTTGTCGCGGGTCAACAGCTCCTGGCCGGAGACCTCCATCGACTGCACGCGCAGTTCGACCGTTTCCACCGCCACGTCCTTGCGGAAGTTCCAGAACGCGTAGGCGCCCGGCGCCAGGGTGCGCTCGAGCCTGCCATCCACGAACAGCAGGCCCGCGCTCTCCTCCGGCACCACCACGGCCACCGCGACGCGCTCCAGGTTGCCGAGCTGGCGCAGCCGGCGTGCGACGCCGGCCTGCAGCTCGAGTCCCTCGGCGAGCGCGACGGTCTCCACCTCCACGCGGACGATGCCCTTCCAGTACAGCTTGCGCGTACCCGGTGCGAGCACGTCGACCAGCTTGCCGTCGCGCGACAGCAGGCCGACCTCGTCGGTGCCGACGTCGGCCACGCTGAACACCTCGTGCACCCGTTCGCCGAGCGCGGCCGCCAGGGTGTCGGCGTCGCGACCGGCGTACTCCGCCGAGGCGATGCCGTGCAGCACCACTTCGATGCGGCCCCACGGGTCGAACATGCGATACACGCCCGGTGCCAGCACGCGCTCGAAGCGACGGTTGCGATACAGCAGGCCGCGCTCGCCGTCGCCGACCACGATCCTCTTGTTCCAGAACATTGTCATTCTCCTTGGTCGTCCTGGTAGTCCGATCCTGGTGTAGATGGATGCGCCGGATCGGTTCTCGCATCCCCCGCCGGCACGCGGGCCGACGGGAAGCAATGAAGTGGAAGCCCCCCTGGCATCGGTGCCGCGGAACCGGCGCGCGCGTGGCAGGGCAACCTCGGCTCGGCGGCAGGCGTTGGCGCCTGGCCCGTCCTGCCGGATTGGCCTGCGTCGCGGGCGCGGGCCCGGCGACACGTCCGCTGCGCCGGCCGTCGGCGCCGCGATCGATTGCGGCGACCGCGACGGGCGCGCGGGGTGCTTCCTTGCGGGACTTGCGTCCCTTTGTAACGACGTGACAGGTCGTTGTTGGAGCGGGAGTCGAACCCGCGACAGCCGGATCCAGGATCCGGTGCTCTAACCTCTGAGCTATCCAGTGGTGGAAACGAGCGGGAGTCGAACCCGCGACCTGCGGCACCTGGCCGCTGCTCTGACCGCCGAGCTATCGCTTCAGTCGTGGAGCGCCGCCTCGCGGGCCCGGGCATACGCCACGGCATCGCCGCGCGCACCGGACGGAACCGGAGTCCGTACCGCAGGGGCCCGTCTGGAAGACGCTCCGCATGGCCGTCCCTCGCGGGACGCCAATTCGTGTGCGATCGCCTCGCGCCGTCGCCCGTGCCGAAGCATCAGGGCACGACGCCGCGCGCATGGCGCGCAGCGTCTCTCGGCGATCCCTGCCTCGCGGCGACCGGAGTCGCGCGCGGATGCTTCGGGAAGGCGCGATGCAATCGCGTGGTAAGGGGGGTGGACGCTGTTCCTGTGCGAACGCCAAAAAAAACGCCCCCGGGTGGTGGACCCGAGGGCGTTCGCGTTCCTCGGGAGGTCGGGGTGGCCGACCTCCCGGAATGGGGGGTCAGTCGTGCAGGTCCAGCGCGCTGCGCTTCGATTCGACGGGACTGCCGGTCCGCGCATGGGCGAACGCCGGCATGCCCGGGCCCTGGGGCCGGAGCGCGCGTGCGTCGTCGATGTGCTTGGCGGAATTCATGGCGAGATGGCCTTGCGGAATCTGTCGTTTCATTGGGCGCGGACGGTTTGTCCACGTCGAAGGCGGCGAACCATACGCCGCATCCAACGCGTGCGCAAGCGCCGTCCGTCGGTCGCGAACGGTGCTTCGCGCGTACCGGTGTCACCTGGGTGACAGCCTTCGGGGCACGCGCTGCGCAGACTCCCCGCCACCAGGGACGACAGGGAGCAGGGCCGATGGCGGCGATGGAGTCGAAGGATCGAAGCGGGCGCGACCACGCGGGCGTGAGCGCGCAGGACCAGATGTTCGTCGAATCATGGAAGCGGGTGCGCCCGGAACTCTCGCGGCGTGCGCGACGCCTGGCCGACGGTCAACTCGATCGCGCGGAGGACCTGCTGTCGGCGACGGCGATGAAGGCCATGCTCTTCATGCGTCGCTCGCCCGAACTCATGACCGACCCGGATGGCTTCCTGTTCGTGGTGCTGCGCCATGTGTTCCTCGACAACATCCGTCGCCAGCGACGCGAGCGTGGCGTGTTCGACGACAACGTCGAGGCGGAAGACGACAGGATGGCCGCGTCGAGCGCCGCCGTCCTGTCGCAATCGCAGCGCATCGAACTGCAGGAGCAACTCGAATCGGTGGTGAGCGCCGTGCGCAGGCTCAGCCGGGACCAGAAGCAACTGTTCGGCATGCGCTTCGTCGAGGAATTGCCGTATCCGACCATCGCCCGGCGACTGAACATCAACCAGGCGCTCGCGCGCAAGCGCGTGCAGTTGCTTCGCGCCCGCCTGCGCAGGTCCGGCGGCGGCGCCAGCCCGTGACCTTCGACGCGCGGCGCGTTCACAACGCCCGCGCACCGGCGTTTCTCCACTAGCGCACCGCGCGGGATGGGCCCGCCGCAGGCCCGCTCCATCCGACCCGAGGAAGACTCCATGGCCGATTCCACTCCCGTGAACTCGCAGATCACCGACGCCGTCACCCAGACCAACGTCAAGGTCGTGGCGGAGGCGCCTGCCCAGGCGATCGCCACCCTCTACCAGGTCGCCAGCCACTCCACGGGCCTGTCGCTGCAGAACGCGGTGCAAAGCCAGCAGGCGCTCAACCAGATATCGAGCGCGGTCGTGTCCAAGGCGGCCGCGCTGATCATGGCGATCGGCGAGAAGCCGTGACCGGCATGGCGCACGCACGGGAAATCCCCGCGTCCGGGGTGGAAGAGGCGGGTTCGACAAGGAGGCGATCGGCATGGCGTTCTGGTTCAACCGCATGAAGAAGGGCGGCGGTCCGCGCGGTACGCGCGCCACCGGGCCGATCGGCAATGGCGCGGCCACGGGCGATGCTGCCGCGACGGACGCACCGGAGCCGGCCGCGCCCGCCGACTCAAGCTCTCCTGCGGCATCGAACGTATCGACCGGTGGCTCGGCCGACGGTGCCGGCGCCGGTGCAGGGGCGTCGCCTGCCGGCGGTCCGGGCGGCGCACCGGGCCCGGCCGGCGGGGGCGCATCCGGGGGCGCGGGCCGCGGCGGTGCGACCGGTGTGCCGCAATCGGTACTCGGACGCATGACCGACCGAATGCTCGCGCAGGGCGGCGGCACGCCGCCGGCGAGCAGTGCCCTGAATCCGAAGATCGTGCAGGCCGTGCAGTTGAGCAACGCCGAGACCACCGCTTACGCGCCCTCGCAGATCGCCACCGGCCCGGACATGATGGTCAGCCAGGCCGCGGGCCTGGTCGCGCAGTCGGCCGCCGCGTATTTCGATGGCGTCAGCAAGCTTGCGCTCGCGAGCCAGGGCGTGCTGCTCAAGGACATGACCGAGAGCCTCGTCAACCAGCAGATCGAGAAGGCCGCCGAGGACGCGCTGGGCGTGCTCGCCACCGACGTGATGATGGGCGCGGCGGCGGCGGTGGCGGCCGCCGCAGGCGCGATGGAAGCCGAGTCGGCCAGCTTCGCGATCGATCGCATCGACCAGAGCATCGCCAAGTACAGCGAACTGCTGTCCAAGCGTTCCGGCAAGGGCTGACGGCGCGCCGAGCGGGGGCGCGGTCGCCGTTCCGTGCCCCCAAGGTGCAGGGAGGACACAGAAATGGACAAGACCGAAGAAGACCTGCAAACCCGGATCCGGGCGTTCTCGT
>JAUIJO010000252.1 GCA_030431185.1 Gammaproteobacteria bacterium
GTGCGAACACACGCGATGAAGCGCTTACTTCTTCGCGTAGCGGTTGCGGAACTTGTCGATGCGACCGCTGGTATCCATGATCTTGTGCTTGCCCGTGTAGAACGGGTGCGAAGCCGACGAGATGTCGACCTTGATCAGGGGATATTCGTTGCCATCGTCGTACTTCACCGTCTCTTTGCTGCTGAGGGTGGAGCGGGTCAGGAACTGGAAGTCCGTGGTCACGTCTTGGAACACGACTTCGCGGTATTCGGGATGGATGCCGGCCTTCATGGCACTCACCAATCGGTATCGGAGGGAAGCCGCGCAGTATAGCGATGGTTTTCCTCGCAGGCAAGTCCAGCGAAGGGGCGATCCCGGCAGCCGGCCGGTCCGTTCAGTCGGCCGCCCCCACCGCGCCCCGGACCAGGGCTTCGAAGCCCGCCTGGTCGTAACGCATCAGGATGCGGACATTGTCGGGGCGGCCGCCCTGGCGGCGCCAGTCCACCACCGTGATGCCCCGACTGTGGCGGCCTTCCAGGGCCACGGCCATCGGCCGGGCCTCCACGACGCGAGCCCCCTCCGGCCGCAGGACCCAGGCCATCGCCAGCGCATCGGCGCAGAACCAGCGGTCGCCGCGCCGGTCAGCCGACCAGTCACGGGTCTGGCGCGAGATGGCCTCGTAGAAACGGGCCTTGTCGCTGTCGGCCGAGAGCCATTTCGCCACCTCCGCGTGGTCCAGGCCATGGGCGACGGTCGCTTCCCAGTCGGCGAGGTCGGTGCTGGGGAACGCCTCGAACACGAGGTGCGCGGCCTCCGGATCGAAATGGATGTTGAACTCGGCCGCGGGGGTGATGTTGCCCTGCGAGGTCACCGCGCCCCCCATCACCACGAAGCGGGCCACCCGCGCGGGCAGGGTCGGGTCCAGCTTGAGGGCCAGCGCGATGTTGGTGAGCGGACCCAGCGCGACCAGCACCAGCCGCCCGGCGTGTTCGTGCGACAAGCGCAGGATCGCCAGCGCGGCATGCTCGGCCTCCGCCTGCCGGCCCGGCGCGGCATAGCCGGTGTCGCCCAGCCCGTCCGCGCCATGGACGTCGGCGGCATCCGGCGCGGGATGCAGCAGGGGCGTGGGGCAGCCGGCGAACACCGGCGCCGCGACGCCGGCCACGTCGCAGACCTTGAGCGCGTTGCGCACGGTGTGGTCGAGGCCGACGTTGCCGGCCGCGATGGTCAGGCCCACGACGTCGTGGGCGGGGTCGTTGAAGGCCATCAACAACGCGAGGGCGTCGTCGACGCCGGGATCGGTGTCGATCAGGAGCGGGATTCTATTCGTCATGGCCCGAGTATGCCCATGCACGGCCCAGGCTGCATGGCCACGCCCGCACGCCCGCGCCCTCAGGCCGCGGCATAGCGCGCGGCACTGCCCACCCAGCGTTCGACCAGGCGGCCGGCGAGGTCGGGCGCCTCGGCCATCAGTTGCTCGCCGATCGCCTGCACGCGCGGCAGGAGGTCGGCGTCGCGGGCGAGGTCGGCCACGCGGAAGCCGGCCAGGCCGGTCTGGCGCGTACCCAGCAGCTCGCCCGGTCCCCGCAGCTCCAGGTCCTTCTCGGCGATCACGAAGCCGTCCTGGGTCTGCCGCATCGTCTCCAGGCGCTGCTTCGCGAGCGACGACAGGGGCGCCTGGTAGAGCAGCACGCAATTGGAGGCCGCACTCCCCCGGCCCACGCGACCGCGCAACTGGTGGAGCTGGGCGAGCCCGAGGCGCTCGGCGTTCTCGATGATCATCAGCGACGCGTTCGGCACGTCGACGCCGACCTCGATGACCGTGGTCGCCACCAGCAGCCCGGTCTCGCCGGCCTTGAACGCGCGCATGGCCGCCTGCTTCTCCGCCGGCTTCATGCGCCCATGCACCAGGCCGACGCGCAGCTCGGGCAACTGCAGGGACAGGCCCTCGAAGGTGCTCTGCGCCGCTTGCGCGACCACCTCGTCGCTATCGTCGATGAGGGTGCATACCCAGTACGCCTGGCGGCCTTCGGCGCAGGCCGCGCGGATCCGTTCGACCAGCTCCGGACGCCGTTCGGCACTCAGCACGATGGTCTGGACCGGCGTCCGCCCCGGGGGCAGCTCGTCGATGGCGGAGACGTCCAGGTCGGCGTAGGCGGCCATGGCCAGAGTGCGGGGGATCGGGGTCGCCGTCATCACCAGCTGGTGGGGGACGATGGCGTCGGGGCCCATGCCGGCTCCCGCGCCCTTGTCGCGCAGGGCCAGGCGCTGGTGCACGCCGAAACGGTGCTGCTCGTCGACGATCGCCAGCGCGAGGTCATGGAATACGACGCCCTGCTGCATCAGCGCATGGGTGCCGACCACCACCTGCGCTTCTCCGGAGGCCACCTCTTCCAGCACCCGCGTGCGGGCCCGTCCGGTGACCTTGCCCGCCAGCCAGGCGACCCGGATGCCCAGGGGCTCGAGCCAGGCCCACAGGTTGGCCAGGTGCTGCTCGGCCAGCAGTTCGGTCGGGGCCATCAGCGCCGCCTGCCTGCCCGCCTCCACGGCCAGCATCGCCGCCATGGCCGCGACCACGGTCTTGCCCGAGCCGACATCGCCCTGCACCAGCCTCAACATCGGCCGGGGCTGCGCAAGGTCGACGCGGATCTGCTCGAACACCCGCGATTGCGCGCCCGTGAGCTTGAATGGCAGCGCCGCTTGCAGGCGCCGCGACAGCGCGCGCCCGCGCAGGGCCGGCGCGGCATGGGCCTGCTGGGCGAGCCGCTGTCGGCGCAGGCTGAGGTGGTGGGCCAGCAGTTCCTCCATCGCCAGCCGTCGTTGCGCGGGATGGGTGCCGGCCGACAGCGTCGCGAGGTCCGCGTCGGCCGGTGGCCGGTGCACGGTCAGCAGGGCGGCGCGCAGGGACGGCAGGTCCAGGCTCGCGAGCAGGGCGGGCGGCAACAGCTCGAGCACCGACGCGTCCGGCAGGCGGTCGAGTGCCAGCCCGATCAGCCGCCGCAACGAAGCCGGCCCCACGCCTTCGATCGCCGGGTAGACGGGGTCCAGGCGCTCGGCCAGCGCGTCGTCGGCCATCGGGTCGAGCATCCGGTAGCTGGGATGGACGATCTCGAGGCCGTGCTGGCCCGGGCGGGGCGTCCCGAACGCGCGCACGCGGGCACCCGGCTGGAACTGCGCCACCTGCGCGGCGCGGAAGTGGAAGAAGCGCAGCACCACCGTCCCATGGCCCTCGTCGCCAAGCGCCACGCGCAGCACCGGCCGGTAGCGGAATCCCCGCTCCACCGCCTCCACCCGCCCTTCGACCTGCGCCGGCACGCCCGCCTGCAACGCGCGAACCGGCGTGATCGTGGTGCGATCCTCGTACTGCCGGGGCAGGTGGAACCACAGGTCCTGGACGTGGAAGAGTCCGCGCGAGGCCAGTTTTCCGGCGAGCTTGGGCCCCACGCCCGGGAGCGCGGTCAAGGGTTGCTGCAGGGGATCGACGGCAGGCCCGTCCTTGCGCTTGGGCATCGGCCAAGCATGCCGGGAACCGGCGCAAACAAAAACCCCGGCGCTCTCGCGCCGGGGCCGCACACCTGGATGGCCACCGGCCTTCGGGCCCGGCAGGCCACGCGCATCCGGGGGATGCGCGCCCCTCCAGGCTCAGAACTTCACGCTCATCTCCAGGCCCCAGGTCCGCGGCTGGCTCACGCGCCCGCCCACGGTGCCCAGCACCGCCTTGCCATAGGTGGCAAGGCCGGTCACGTACTGGTTGTCGAACACGTTGGTGCCATAGACCGCCAGGCCGAGCTGGCCGGTGGCCGAGCGCCAACCCAGGCGCACGTCGGTGAGCGCCTGCGACTCGCCCAGGTCCAGCGCAGTGCTGACGCCGCAGGTGCCCTGGCTCTGCGATTCGTCGCTGCAACGGGTCGCGCCGCGGTAGGAGTGCCGCAGCGAGAAGCGCAGGTCGCCCATGGCGTCGAGCTCCCACAGGTAGTTCAGGCCGCCCGCCAGCGCCCAGCTCGGCTGTCCGGTCGGCTGCCCGCTGACGTCGATGCCCTCCGGCGTCACGTAGT
>JAUIJO010000253.1 GCA_030431185.1 Gammaproteobacteria bacterium
CATCCCGATCACCTACCAGAAGGACGTGCGCCCGGGCACCGACCAGGCCGGCTTCGGCGACACGGTGCAGAGCATCTTCTTCTCCCCCAAGGAGCCCACCGACGGCGGGCTGATCTGGGGCGTGGGGCCGGCGGCGCTGATCCCCACCGGCACCGACGACCTCGGGGCGGACACCTGGGCCCTCGGCCCCACCGGCGTGTTCCTGTGGCAGAAGAGCGGCTGGACCTACGGCGGCCTGTTCAACCACCTCGTCGACGTGGGGGGCAGTCGTCGGGTGGACATCAACTCGACCTTCCTCCAACCCTTCGTCGCGCGCGCCTTCAACGGCGGCCGCACGGTGGCAGTGAACCTGGAATCGACATACGACTGGGAAGCCGAGCAGTGGACGATCCCGATGAACATCATGTATTCGAAGGTCTCGAAGATCGGCAGCCAGATGGTCAGCTACCAGGGCGGCGTGCGCGGCTACCTCGACAAACCCGACGGCGGCCCCGACTGGGGCCTGCGCTTCACGTTCACGCTTTTGTATCCGAAGTAAAGCATTCACCGGGCGAGCCCCGGTTGATTTCCTTGCAAGATTCCCCCGAAAGGAGAACCCGCATGACGCGCATGCTCACCGTTGCCATCGCGACCGCCCTGGTCGCCGCCTGCAGCAATCCGCAGGGCGACACCACCAACGCCAGCCCAAGCGCCGACACCAGTACGCCTGCCGCGGTCGAAAGTGCCGCGTCGACCGAGCTCAGCCCCGAGCAGGCGCGCCAGTACGCACACGATGCCTACGTGTTCACCTATCCGCTCGTGCTGTACTACCGCACGATGTACAACCAGGCCATCGCCGACGGCATGGCCTTCGGCAAGTGGGTGCACCTGGGCACCTCGACGCCCGCCGACACCGACATCGTGACGCCGAACAACGACACGCCCTACTCATACGCCTGGGTGGACGTGCGCGCTGAGCCCTGGGTGCTGACGATGCCGTCGATCGAGAAGGACCGCTACTACACCAGCCAGTGGGACGACAGCTGGGGCTACGTGCTCGACAACCCCGGCTCGGTCAACGACGGCAACGACGGCGGCAACTACCTGCTGGCCGCACCGGACTGGGACGGCGAGGTGCCCGAGGGCATCAAGCGGGTGATCAAGGGCGAAAGCACGTTGCTGGGTACCATCACCCGCACGCAGCTGGTCGGTGGTCCGGGCGACATGCCGAACGTGAAGCGCATCCAGCAGGCGTACAAGCTGCAGCCGCTCAGCGCGTTCCTCGGCCGGGCGGCACCGGCCGCGGCACCGGCCGTGGACTGGCCGGCATGGACGGAGGGCGACGAGACGACCGACAAGTACTGGGACTATGTCGCCTTCATGCTGCCCTTCGTCACGTCGCATGCCGACGACGCCGAGGCCCTGGCGAAACTCAAGGCGCTTGGCATCGAAGGCGGGCAGCCGTGGGATGCGTCGGGGCTCGATCCTGCGATCCGCGAGGCCGTGGCCCAGGGTGTGCAGGATGCGCGCAAGGAGTTCGACGAGTGGGGCAAGAACCCGGCGCTGGATTCGGCCAAGATCTTCGGCAGCCGCGAGAGCCAGGGCACCGACTACCTCAACCGTGCGCTGGGCGTTTACCTGGGCATCTTCGGAAACGTCGCCCAGCAGGCGATCTACCGCCAGATCCCGCTCGACAGCACCGGCAAGCCGCTCGACGGCAGCAAGGCCAGCTACACCGTGACGTTCCCGAAAGACCAAGCGCCGCCGGTGAAGTTCTTCTGGTCCTACACCATGTACAAGGTGCCGGAGCGCTGGCTGGTCGAGAATCCGATCGACCGCTATTCGATCTCGAACCGCACCAAGGGGCTCAGGTACAACGACGACGGCTCGCTCACCCTGTACTTCTCGGCGGAGTCGCCGGGCAAGGACAAGGAAGCGAACTGGTTGCCGTCGCCGAACGGCCCGTTCTGGATGGTGCTGCGCAACTACGGCCCCGACGACGCGATCATCAACGGCACGTACAAGGCGCCCGACCCGACGCCCCTCGCTGAATGACATGCCAGGGGTAGCGCGCCCGCACGACGCCGCATGGACCACGATGGCCTGCGGCGCCGTGCTGGCCGGCATGGCGGCCGGGTTCGCGCCCGAAACGCTGGCGACCGACATCGCCACGGGCAGCGCGCCCGGCCAGCAGGAAGCCGAGCAGCTGCATGCGGGTCGCGAGGACGATGGCCGCAGTTTCGTGGTGCTGCCGATCCCGCAGTCCAGCCCCGCGCTGGGGAACGGCGCGGTCCTGGCGGCCGTCCTGTACTACCAGCCCGAGGGAAGCGCTCGGCCCTGGATGACCGGCGGCGGCGCGCTGTGGACCGACAACGGCAGTCGCGGCGCGGCGCTGTTCCAGAAGGCCTACCTGGGCGGCGACCGCTGGCGCGTGACCGCGATCGCCGCCGATGCCGAACTCCACCTGAAGTTCTACGGCATCGGCGAGGGCTCGGCCGAACGCGGGCGTTTCATCCGCATCGAGCAGTCACCGACCTTCTATCGCTTCGACGCCCTGCGCAAGGTCGCGCCATCGCAATACCTGGGCCTGCGCCTGCAGAAGGTCGACATGTCGACGCGCGTGCCCGTGGATGCCCCGGCATTCCCCGACCTCGACATCCCGAGCCCGCAGCTGGACGTGGCCCTGGCCGGACCGGGCCTGCTGTACGAATACGACACGCGCGACTCGGAGACCGGGCCCTCGCGGGGCACGTACTTCGATGCCCAGGCACAGTGGTACTTCTCCGGCTGGGGCTCGGACCGGGACTACGTCAACCTGTCGGCCGCACTCAACCACTACCGTCCGCTGGGCCCCGAGGGCGTGCTGGCCCTGCGCGCCTACGCCTGCTCGGCCGGTGACGATGCGCCCTTCTTCGACCTGTGCCTGTTCGGCTCGCAGTCGGACCTGCGCGGCTACGAAGGCGGCCAGTACCGCGACACCACCCTGCTCGCGGTCCAGGGCGAATACCGCTGGCAGTTCGCCCGCCGCTGGGGCGCGGTGGCCTTCGCCGGCGTGGGCGACGTGGCGCCGTCGTTCGGCGACTACCGCATCGACGACCTGCTGCCCTCGGCCGGCGTGGGCCTGCGCTTCAAGGCCTCGACCGCGTACAACGTCAATGTCCGCGTCGACTACGCGCGCGGCAAGGACGGCGACGCGGTGTATTTCTCGATCGGCGAGGCGTTCTGAGCGGCGCTCGAGGACGCCCGGCTCCCGGCACCCTTTCACGCCCGGCTTACATCGGCTTGCTATCGTCGCTGCCTGCCTTGCTTTTGGTCGCGGCTTGCCGCCCGGGAGCAGCGACGGCGCGTCCGCGTTAGGTCCATCGCCCCGCCCATGACCGGGAGCCGTGCCATGCGACATCACAACCGCGCCGTCCTCGCCTCCGCCCTCGTCCTCGCCCTGTCGGTGCCGCTGGCAGGCTGTCAGCGGGACGACACCCCTTCGCCCGCAGGATCGGACACGGCTGCAGCGCCGCCTGAGGCCGCCGACGCCACGGCCGATGCCGCCGCGCCCGGTTACCCGACCCAGGCGTACTTCGGCGACACCCACGTGCACACCGGCTGGTCCGCCGATGCCGGCATGGATGGCGCGATCCTGACCCCCGAGGACGCCTACCGCTTCGCGCTCGGCCAGGAGGTCAGCAGCAACACGGGACAGAAGGCGAAACTTCATCGGCCCTACGACTGGTTCATGGTCACCGACCATTCCGACGGCATGGGCACGATCAACGAAATCGTCGCCGGCAATCCGGAAATGATGGCCAATGAGATGCTGGCCGGGTGGAAGGCCGCGCTGGAGGAAGGCGGCGAAGCCGCGGCCAAGGCGAAGAGCGAGCTCATCGTCGCCCAGTCCACCGGCAACCTGCCGCCGCAGATCATGGACCCGAAGTGGATGGTCTCCGCCTGGGAGAAGACCATCGAGGCGGCGGAGAAGTACAACGCGCCCGGCACCTTCACCACCTTCATCGCCTACGAATGGACGGTGAACTCCGACGGTGGCGACAACCTGCACCGCA
>JAUIJO010000254.1 GCA_030431185.1 Gammaproteobacteria bacterium
TGCCCAGCCGCGCCGGCCAGTCGCCCAGCAGGTAGGCGGTGATCCGGCCTTCGTCGGCAAGCGCGACCAGCGCGATGGAGATGGCGAGCAGGCCGGCCAGGCCCAGCGCCGACAGCGCGCGCTGCAGGACGATCCCGCGGCGCTCGACCAGCAGCATGAGGGCCGCGAACAGCAGCGGCAGCAGGATCGGCAGGACCGGCAGGTGGGCTTGGATCGCTGCGGTCACGGCATGCCCTCGTCACCGGCATCCACGTGGTCGCTGCCATTGTCGGCCCGGCTGCGCATGGCGATGACGATGGTGACCGCGGTCATCGCGAAGGCGATCACGATGGCCGTCAGCACCAGCGCCTGCGGCAGGGGGTCGGTGTAGTGGGCGAGCGTCGGCGCGACCCCGTCGCGCAGCACCGGCGGCTTGCCCACCACCAGGCGGCCGGCGGAGAAGATCAGCAGGTTGGTCGCGTACGACAGCAGGGTCAGGCCGAGGATCACGTCGAAGCTGCGCGCGCGCAGCATCAGGTAGACCCCCCCGGCGGTGAGCAGGCCGATCATGCTGGCCAGTGCAAGCTCCATCAGTGGACCTCCTGGGCGGTGCGGGCGGGCGACGCGGAGGGCCGGGGCGCGCGGATCGTGCCCATCATCGACAGGATCAGCATGACCCCGCCGAAGACCACCAGGTAGACGCCGGTGTCGAAGGCCATCGCGCTTGCCAGCGGCATCGTGCCCACCAGCGGCAGGTGCGGTTCCACGTGGCCGCTGGTGAGGAAGGGATAACCCAGCACCATCGATGCCACGCCGCTGAGCGCGGCCACCAGCAGGCCCGCGCCAATGCAGGCGATGTAGTTGAAGCCCAGTCGCGTCTCGACGTACTGCGAACCCAGCAGCACGTACTGCAGCAGCAACGGCACCGCCAGCACCAGGCCCGCGATGAACCCACCGCCCGGGGCGTTGTGGCCACGCAGGAACATGTAGGCCGAGACCGCCAGCGCGAGCGGGAACAGCAGGTGGCTCAGGTTGGAGGGCATCGGCAGCGCGCCCGGCACGCCGGGGACCACCCGGTCCGGGGCGATGCGGGCCCGCCGGAGCATCGCGTGCACCACCAGGCCGGCGATGCCGAACACGGTGATCTCGCCGAAGGTGTCGAAGCCGCGGAAGTCGACCAGGATCACGTTGACGACGTTGCGGCCGTAGCCCTCGGGCAACGAGCGGGCCAGCAGTTCGGTCGCGATGGTGTCGAGCGGCCGCGTCATGACCGCGTAGGCCAGGGCGCCGACGCCGAGGCCGACCAGCAGGGCGATGCCGATGTCGCGCCAGCGCCTGAACGGATGGTTGGTGCGCGCGGATTCCTGCGGCAGGTAGTTCAGCGCCAGCAGCATCAGCGCGATGGTGACCATTTCCACCAGCAACTGGGTCAGCGCGAGGTCGGGCGCCGAGAACATCACGAAGACCAGGCTGACCGCCAGGCCCACCGCGCCCACCACCAGCAGGGCGACCAGGCGCTGGCGGTGCAGGACCACCGTCGCCAGCGTCGCCGCCACCAGGATCGCCCACAACACCCAGCCCGTCAGCGGCATCGGCTGGCTGCGGCCGACCCCTTCGGAGAGGGCCTGGAAGGTGGCCGGCCCCGCGAGCGCCAGCACCGCGACCAGCACCCACCACAGCGAGCGCTGCAGGCTGCCCTGGGTGATGCGGAAGGTGAGTCGGCGGGCGCCGAGCAGGAGCGCGCGCGTGTTGACCCGGAACAGGTGCCGCCCCAGGGCGTGCCGGGCGACCGCGTGCAGGTTGATCAGGCGGCGCAGGCCGAGGTAGAGCAGGCCGCCGCCCAGCACGCCGCCGATGCTCATCATCAGCGGGTGGTTGAAGCCATGCCACACCGCCAGGCTGTATTCGGGGACGTCGCCGCCGAGCACGCCATGCGCGGCGGTCGCCAGGATCGGCGCCACCGTCCAGGCCGGCACGATCCCCACCATGAGGCACAGCACCGCGAGGATGCCGACCGGGATGCGCATGAAGCGCGGGGGTTCGTGGATCTCGCGGTCCACCGCGCGCGGGCCCTCGCCGAAGAACGTGTCATGGACGAAGCGCAGGCTGTAGGCCACGCCGAAGGCGCCGGCCAGGAAGGCCACCACCGCCACCGCGATGCGCATCGTCGCGCCGCCGGTTTCCAGTTCCAGCGCCTGCGCGAAGAACATTTCCTTCGACAGGAAGCCGTTGAGCAGCGGAATGCCCGCCATCGCCAGCGCCGCGATGATGGCCAGCACGCTGGTGTAGGGCAGGTAGCGGCGCAGGTTGCCGAGCCGGCGCATGTCGCGGGTGCCGGTCTCGTGGTCGATGATGCCCGCCGCCATGAACAGCGAGGCCTTGAAGGTCGCGTGGTTGAGGATGTGGAACAGGCCGGCGACCACCGCGAACGGCGTCGACAGCCCGAACAGCAGGGTGATCAGGCCCAGGTGGGAGATCGTCGAATACGCCAGCAGTCCCTTGAGGTCGTGCTGGAAGATGGCGTTCCACGCGCCGATCAGCAGGGTCGCCGCACCCACCGCGCTGACCACGTAGAAGAACAGGTCGGTGCCCGAGAGCACCGGATACAGGCGCGCCAGCAGGAACACGCCGGCCTTCACCATCGTCGCCGAATGCAGGTAGGCCGAAACCGGCGTCGGCGCGGCCATCGCATGGGGCAGCCAGAAGTGGAACGGGAACTGCGCGCTCTTGGTGAAGATGCCCAGCAGGACCAGCCCCAGGATGGCCGGGTACAGCGTGCTCGCGCGGATCGCGTCGCCGGCCGCGAGCACCGCGTCGAGCTCAAAGCTCCCGACCACCTGGCCGATCAGGATCACGCCACCGAGCAGCGCCAGGCCCCCGGCGCCGGTGATGGTCAACGCCATGCGCGCGCCCTCGCGGGCCTCGCTCTTGTGCGACCAGTAGCCGATCAGCAGGAAGGAGGTGATCGAGGTCAACTCCCAGAAGATCGCCAGCAACAGCAGGTTCCCGGCCAGCACCATGCCGAGCATCGAGCCCATGAACAGCAGCAGGTAGCCGAAGAACTTCGGCGCATCCTCCCGGCGGCCCAGGTAGTAGCGGGCATACATCACCACCAGCGCGCCGATCGCCAGCACCAGGAGCGCGAACATCCAGGCCAGCCCGTCCAGGCGCAGCGAGAACGCCAGGCCGATCTGCGGGATCCAGGGATGCGCGCTGGACGGGATGCCGCCGCCCATCACCTGCGGGGTGAGCGAGGCGAGCAGGCCCAGGCCGATCAACGGCGCCAGTCCGGCCAGCCATGCCGTGGTCTTGCGGGACGCCGAGCGGGCGAGCATCACCACGAGGGCGAACACGAACGGCAGGGCTAGCAGCAGTTCCAGCATCTCGCTCCAGTGTCGGTGCGGCGTGGCCTCGCGGCCTCGCATGGGCAGTGGGGGAGGTGGCGGCAGCAAGGCCCGGCCGTCGGTCGCGCCCGTCTCCCGCGACTGGCCATTCTACCCGAAGCCAACGCCGCGACCCTCGCTCCCGGGCCCCCGGTATGCTGTGCCGATGACGCCCCGCCGCCTTCCGTTGCCTTCGCGAATGCCGCGACCTCGCGCGCGCGCGAACGTGCTTATACACACGCCTGCGATGCGCCCTCGCGAGCGTGGCGGCGATGGTTGCGCGGTCGCGCGGCACCCCGGTTGCGGTTCAGCTGCCGATCACCTTGGGGTGGTGGCATGCGTCGCGCGCTGATCCTGGGGGCCAGCGGCCAGGTGGGGGACGCGCTGGTCCGGCGTTTGCAGGCGGCCGACTGGCGCCTCGTCGCGGTGTCGCGTCGACCGCGGGCCGACGCTCCCGGCCTGTCATGGTTGCGTGGAGAGCTGGGGGCGATGCCGGCGTTGCCGGAGGGCTTCGGCCCCGACGCCCTCGACGCGATCTTCAGTGCCGGCCCCCTGGATGCCTTCGCGCGCTGGTACGCGGAGGCGGGGGTGCGGACTGCGCGGATCGTCGCCTTCGGCTCCACGAGCGAGTCCACCAAGCGGGCCTCGACCGATGCCGCCGAGCGGG
>JAUIJO010000255.1 GCA_030431185.1 Gammaproteobacteria bacterium
ATTGCGTCGGGCTCGCGCCCCGCGCGCCGGCGCCGGCGCGGCTGGCTGGCGCGCTCGGGGAAGAGCTGGCGTTCGGTGAGGACGGCGAGTGGCGGGTCATCGAGCGCGAAGCCGTCGTCCAGCGGCGCGACGGCGATCGCGAAGCGCATGTCGCCGGCGAGGAAGGCCGGCCAGTCGGCCACCACGTCGGGCTTCAGGCGGGCGGCATCGAGGACTTCCAGCAGGGCTTCGCGCCGGCCCGGCGAGTCGGCGGCCACCAGCACGCGGCCCGGATAGCTGGACAGGAAGGACACCAGCGCCTCGCCGGGGGCGTGGTCGCGCGCGACCACCGGCAGCGGCGGCGCGGGCTGGTCGCCGAGCGCCACGGCGCGCTCGCGCTGCGGGTGCTGCTCGCCGCAGACCTCGATGCGGCGCCCGCCGGTCTGGGGCGCGGTGTTGAGCTGCTCGCGCAAGGCATCGGGCGAGAGGTAAAGCTCCGAGGGCGGCAGTACCGGTCGCTCGATGTCGTGGCGCCGTTGCTCGTGGCGCTCGCCGGTCTGCTTCCAGAAGGCTTCGGCGGCCTCGATGGCGCCCTCGCCGAGCACGGGCAGCGTGTCCTCGCCGAAATAGTCCAGCAGGGTCGCGGTCTGGTCGAAGAACAGGGGCAGGTAGTACTCCACGCCCGAAGGCGCCAGGCCCGCCTTGAGGTCCTGGTAGAGCGCGCTGCGCCGGGTGTCGAGGTCGAAGCGCTCGCGCAGGGTGTCGAGCACGCGCTTGAGCGATGCCTCGTCGAGCGGCAGTTCCCGGCCGGGCAACAGGTGCACGCCGTCGATCTTCTCCAGCGAACGCTGGGTTTCCGGGTCGAAGCCGCGGATGGTGTCGATCTCGTCGTCCAGCAGCTCCACGCGGAACGGCTGGTCGGCGCCCATCGGGAACACGTCGAGCAGGCCGCCGCGCACGGCGAAGTCGCCCGGGTCGAGCACCTGCGGTACGTGCCGGTAGCCGGCTGATTCCAGGCGGCGTTTCTCGGCATCCAGGTCGAGGCGCTCGCCGACGGCGACGTCGAAGCTGCCGCCGACGATATGGCGCTTGGGCGCCAGCCGTTGCATGAGGGTCTGCACCGGCACGACCACGATGCCTTGCCGCAGCGTCGGCAGCCGGTGCAGCGCGAGCAGGCGCTGGCTGACGATGTCCGGATGCGGGCTGAAGACGTCGTAGGGCAGGGTCTCCCAGTCCGGGAAGGGCAGGACGGGCAGGGGACCGTCCCCCCTCGCGTCGCCTCCCAGCAGGGTCCGCAGGTCGGCTTCCAGCTGGTGCGCGGCGTGGTTGTCGCGGGCGACCACCAGCAGGGGCCCCTCGTGGGACCGCGCCGCCTGGGCGACATGCCAGGCGAGCGCAGACGCGGACGCAGGCGCGCGCCACCAGGCGCGTTGCTGGCCGGGGCGGGGCAGGGGCGGGAGCGACGGGGGGGCGGGGCGGGAATCGGACGGGGGCATCGGCAGGGGGAGCTGGAACGACGGCGGCGCCGGGCACCGGGTGCCCCGCGCGCATGACGGATCGCGCAGTTTACCGCGCCGGCCCGTGCGGTCGGCGACCGGTTCCGCCCCGAAGGCCGATCAGGGGCGCGCTTCCAGCACCAGGTTGAAGGGCGTTTCCGTGGCCCGCCGCATCGCGCTGAAACCGGCGGACGACATGACGTCGCGTAGGCGCGCTTCGCCGGCTTGCGCGCCCAGGGCCGGGCCCTTCCGCGCCAGCGACACGGGTACGCAGATCTGCGCCGAGGCGCCGTAGTACAGGCGGCCGACCGGGTTGAGGTTGCTCTGCACGGTGTCGCCCGCGAACGGCTCGACCAGCATGCAATGGCCGTCGGGCTTGAGCGCGTCGCGCGCGTGCCGGGCCGCCCCGGTCGGGTCGGCCATGTCGTGCAGGCAATCGAAGAAGGCGATCACGTCGAAGTCGCGATCCGCGTATCCGGTGGCGTCGGCGACCTCGAAGCGGGCGTTGTCGAGGCCGGCTTCGCTGGCACGTTGCCGCGCGACCTCGATCGAGGGCGCATGGTAGTCGTAGCCGACGAACTCGCTGCCGGGGAAGGCCCTGGCCATCAGCAGGGTGCTGGCGCCATGGCCGCAGCCCACGTCGGCGAGCTTGCCGCCCTGCTCGAGCTTGGCCACCGCGCCATCCAGCGCCGGCAGCCAGTCGCCCAGCAGGTGGGCGTTGTAGCCCGCGCGGAAGAAGCGCTCCGTGCCATGGAACAGGCAGCTGTGGTGCTCGCCCCATTCCAGGCCCCGTCCGCTGCGGAAATTCTCGAGGGTGCGTGCCTGGGCATGGAACACCGCCTCGACCAGGCTGTAGGCCCCGGGAACATCCACCGGGCCCGCCGGGTCGGCCAGGCACAGCGCCTGCTCTTCGCTCATGGAATAGGTGTCGTCGTCGGGGTGGTACTGCACGTAGCCGCCGGCGGCCTGGTTGCCCAGCCATTCGCGCACGTAGCGCTCGTGCGTATCGGTGGCGCTGGCGAGTTGCGACGGGCTCATGGGGCCCTTGGCCAGGGCTTTGTAGAGCCCCAGCTGGTCGCCGACGAGGACAAGCGTGGCGCTCATCGCGGCGCCGAGGTCGGTCAGGGCGCGACCGAGGAATTCATTGAGGCGTTGGGGATCGACCATGTCGGTTCCTGCTCGGCCCATCCGTGGGCGCGCGGCGGGGCCCGCCGCTGGCCCCCCGTGCTCCAGGGACAACGCGGGGCTCCCGGGGAACCGGACAACCAGGCTCAGGAGGCGGCTTGCAGGGGCGTCGGGCTGAGGTCGAGGACGACCCGGACCAGGCCCGGCGCGTCCTGCTGCTGGTGGCGGACGAAGCCGAGGGATTCGGCCAGTTGCAGCATCGGCAGGTTGTGTTCGAACACATCGCCGTAGACGTACCGGATGTTCTTGCCTCGCGCCCATTTCACGATCCGGGTCATCAGGTAGCGACCCAGGCCCATACCCGCGATGTAGTGGCTCACCAGGATGGCGAATTCGGCATTGTGCGCGTCCGGATCCAGCACGATCCGCGCGACGGCTCCCACCAGTGCCTCGCCGGGCGGCAGCGGTTCGGCGGCGACCAGGGCGAATTCAGTCTTGGGGTTGATCCGGGTGAAGCGCTCGGCGGCATCCGGCGACAGCTCCTTCATCGTGTGAAGGAAGCGCTGGCGGACCTCCTCGGGCTCCAGCAGGCCGAAAGCGGCGCGGATGGGCCCGGCGTCCTCGGGGCGGATCGGGCGTATGAGGACCTCGCGCCCGTTGGGGAGGCGCTGGAGCTCATGCCATGGCGGCAGCCGATCACGCGAAGCCATGGGGGAATCCTGACACAAGAGGGGTGCACGACATCTTCATCTGACGATCACCTTCTCGACGGCGGGAATGCCGGATGCATCCCGTTTCGCGGGACAACGCGCTGGCGGCGCCAAACCGGCCGGCTCGCCATGGCCATGCACCGCTCGATGCTAGACTCGCGCAGCCTCAATGCATGGAATGTGATCATGGCCGGTGGTGGTGATTCGACCCGCGCGATTTTCTTCGCCCTGGGCGCCAATTTCGCGATCGCGGTCGCCAAGGGCGTCGCGGCCTTCTTCACGGGCTCGGGGGCCATGCTCGCCGAAACTGTGCACTCCCTGGCCGACTGCGGCAACCAGGGCCTGCTGCTGTTGGGCATGAAGCAGTCGAAGCGGCCGGCATCGCCCGAGTATCCGCTGGGCTACGGCAAGGCGATCTATTTCTGGTCGTTCCTGGTGGCGGTGATGCTGTTCACCGTCGGTGGCATGTTTTCCCTGTACGAGGGCATCCACAAACTGCAGCATCCCGAGGAGATCCGCCAATGGTGGTGGGCGGTCGGCGTGCTGGCGTTCGGCATCATCGTCGAGGGCATCTCGATGCGCGCCTGCCTGCAGGAGGTCGCCAAGTCGCGGGCCGGCCGGGGCCTGTGGCAGTGGTTCCGGGAGAGTCGCCAGAGCGAACTGGTGGTGATCTTCGGCGAGGACCTGGCTG
>JAUIJO010000256.1 GCA_030431185.1 Gammaproteobacteria bacterium
GCTTCTTGCCGGTCTCGCGGCAGAACCGGGCCACGCCGGTGATCGAGCCCAGCCCGAGGCAATGGTCGCCACCCAGCAGGATGGGCATGCGGCCGCCCTTCAGCTCGGCGTACACCGCGTCCATGACCAGGCGGTTCCAGGCCACGACTTCATTGATGTGGCGATAGCCTTCGTGCGGCGGCTGCCAGGGGTTGCGCGGCCCATCGAGGTTGCCGCGGTCGAGCACGTCGACCCCGCGCGCCACGAGCGCCTCGCCCAGGCCGGCGATGCGCAGCGCTTCCGGGCCCAGCCGCGCGCCCCGGTCCCCGGCGCCCACGTCGGTCGGTGCGCCAATCAGTGAAACGGGGGGGTATACACGGCTCATGCGCGGCTCCTGTGCGAGGGAAGGTCTCCAAGACTGGTGCCGGCTGTCAGAGTCGAACTGACGACCTACCGCTTACAAGGCGGTTGCTCTACCAACTGAGCTAAGCCGGCACGGCGGGCCATTCTAACCGATGGCGCCGTCCAACCCGAGGCACGCAGGCGGCGGGGTCAGCCCCGGCTCAGGGCCTCGGCGGGCAGTCGAGCATCACGTGGTTCGGCGCGTTGGCATCGGCCTGCGCGAGCTCGACATCGAAGGCCGCGTTGGCCTCGACGTCCAGCCACACACGGACCGCGCCGCTGCCGATCGGCATGGCACGGGCGGCGATGCCCTTGTCGGCGAGTTCGGCCACGCGGCGCTGCGCCGCCGCTTCGCTGCCGTAGCGGCCCAGCGCGAGCGAATTGGCCTCGATGCCATCGCGGACGATGAAATAGTCGCTGAAGCCCGCCCTGGACACCGCCTGCGCGGCTTCCTCGACCGCCTCGGGGGTCTGGAAGGGTGGCAGGTAGACGCGCCAGCCGCGCGTGGCGCCCTCTTCCTGGCGCCGCGGCACGAGGCGCAGGACGCGGGGCTCGAGGACATTGCGTGCGGCGACCACCTCGCCGTCCTCGTAGGGACCGAAACCCACGCATTGGGCCACCTGCGTGTCCGGGGTGGTTGCGGCGGGGGCGCCGGGCCCCGCGCCCGCGTCCGCCGCGACCTCCGAGGCCAGCTGCAGGCGTGCGACGCCGAGCGGGAGCGCCGGTCCGGGCGCGGGCGGGGCCGGTGCGTGGAACATCCACCAGGCGGCGACGCCCAGGTTCAGCACCAGCAGGAAGACGATCAGGGAGCGGATCAGCATGCGGGGATTCTAGGACACCGCCGGGCCCGGATGCTCGCGCTCCACCGCGGCCCAGCGCGCCAATCCCGCCAGCACCAGTCCGGGAACGTGGCGCGCCTCCGGCAGGCGCGGCACGAGGGCAGCGGCACCGCCGCCGTGCAGGTACAGGCGTGGCGGCGCGCCGAGCCTGCGGGCCGCCTCGTCGCGGCTGTGCTCGATCAGGGCCAGGGCGGCGCCTTCGCAGCCGGAGGCCAATGCATCCTCGGTATCGTCGGCGAACACCTGGTAGTCGCCGCCGCTGGCCGACAACTGCCTCGCGCGGCCATGCAGGGCTTCGCGCATCAGCGTCGGCGAGGGCGCGATGCGACCGCCGTGGTGGCGTCCCGTGCCGTCGACCAGGTCGAGGGTCAGGGCCGTGCCCACTCCGCAGACCAGTGCGGCGCCGCCTGTCGCGTGCACGGCCAGCAAGGCCAGGAAGCGGTCGACGCCCAGCTTCCCGGGCTGCGCATAGGCGATCGTCACGCCATCCAGCCTGGATTGCGTGCGCGCCCGGGATATCCGCCGGCATCGCCCCGCGAGCGCGTCGAGGACCGCGACCGTCGCGGCCGGGGATGCCACCGAGGCGAGATGCGCGACGTCGATGCGCGGCGGCAGGACGGCAGCCATCGCGGTCGCGATGGGGACGCCGGCGTCGTGGTGGTCCAGGGCCACGACGTCGCCGACCTCGCCCGCTTCGCCCAATGGCGCGCATTTGAGCCGGGTATTGCCCAGGTCGAACAGCCAGGTGCTCATGCGCGCGCCCTCATCGCGGCGTGTCGTCCCGTCGCACGCTGACCTCGCCTGCATGCACGTCGCGGGTCCCACCGGCGTCGAGCCGCACGCGCAACGCACCGTCCGGGGCCAGGCCGAGCGCGGTGCCATGCTCGACCGGCAGGCCTTCGCCATGGAGGCGTATCGCGCGTCCGGCCAGCACGTCCACCGCCGCATACCGGGACATGAAGGGCGCCAGGCCTTCGGCGTCGAACAGCGCGAGCGCCGGCAGCAGGTGGGAAAGGACCGTCGCTGCGAGCCGGTTGCGATCGACGCCGGGACCGGCCAGCCCTTCCAGGTCGCACCAGGGCTGGTCGATCAGCGCGGCCTGTGCGGGTGGCATGCGGACGTTGAGGCCCAGCCCGACCACCGCGCGCACCGGACCGGCATGCTCGCCGCCGCCCTCGACCAGCAGCCCCCCGAGCTTGCGCAGGCCCCCTGGGCCCTCGACCACGATGTCGTTGGGCCATTTCAGGCGCGCCATGTCGACGCCGAAACCGTGCAGTGCCTCGACCGCCGCGATGCCGGTGACCAGGCTCAGCCCACCCAGTCGGGCGAGGCCGCCTTCGAACCGGCGAGACAGGGAGAGGTACAGGTGGGCGGCCAATGGCGAGGTCCATTGCCGGCCGCGCCGACCACGGCCGCCGGTCTGGCGCTCGGCCAGCAGGACCTCCACCCCGCCGGCCGCGGCCGTCCCGCCCCGCCGGAGCAGCTCACTGTTGGTCGAGTCGATGCTCCAGCAGACCTCGGGGACGCCCGTCGACGCGGCCGTCGCGGCGTCCATCGACGCCAGGATCCGCGCCGGATCCAGCAGATCCATGGGCGCCTCCAGGCGATAGCCCTGCCCGGCCTGGGCAAGCACCGGCACGCCGGCCTCGCGCAGGCCCTGGATGCGCTTCCACACGGCGGCCCGGCTCTGGCCGCTCTCGCGGGCCAGCGCATCGCCCGACACCGGGCCGGCCATCAGGCGCTCCAGCAGTTCGCGTTCCTCGACCACGGCCTCCCCCACGCTCAACGTCCCGCGCATTATGCGCGAGCCCCCCGAGCGCGGCGGCACTCCGGACGAACGGCCCCCCCTGGCATGTGAAACCGGGATGAAAACCTGATATTGTCGGGAAAGGACTGGGACTCCGCCCGGCCCTTGCAGCAAGGACCTGTCATGCTCCGGATCTGCCTTTGCCTGATGATCGTTCTCGTTGCCGCGCCTGGCGTGGCGCGCGAGGTCAAGCTGAGCAGCCCCAACGGCGGAGGCTGCCCGGATTCGGCCCCTTCCGTCGCCGAGACCAAGCAGGCCGCGGCACAGCCCCGCGCCTCGCGCAGCAAGCCGGCTCCCGACGAAACCCGCGCCAAGCCCACCGTGCACGGCGATGCCGCCCCGAGCGGACGCCTGCAGTCGCCACGCTGGCACAGCTTCCTGCCCGGCATGGTGCGCTGAAGCAGCGCTTCGTGCTTGTTTGAGCTGCTCCGCCGGCTGCGAGGCCGTCCCGACCCCCTGGGCGGATCCCTGTGGAATGGCGTCCGCGACGCCGTGCCCTGGATCGCCGCGCTGGACGACGAGCGTTCGCAGCGCCTGGCCGCGCTGAGCGCACGCTTCCTGCACGAGAAGACCCTGTCGCCGGTCGGCGAGCTGTCGCTCGACGACGCCCAACGTGCCCAGCTCGCCGCGATGTGCTGCCTGCCGTTGCTGGAGTTCGGCGCGGAGGGCCTGCATGGCTGGTCCGAGCTGATCGTCTATCCGGACGCGTTTCGCGTACGCCGGCACCACGTCGATCCCGCGGGCGTGGTCCATGAGGGCGACGACACCCTGATCGGCGAATCCTGGGACGCGGGTCCGCTGATCCTGTCCTGGGCCGACGTGCGCTCGGACTGCGACAGCCCCCGGTCCGGCTTCTGCGTGGCCGTCCATGAGATGGCGCACAAACTCGATGCCCTCGACGGCGAGATGGACGGCACCCCGCCCCTGCCCCGCCCCTGGCAGCGCGAATGGGCGCGCGATTTCCAG